>JBMOHO010000499.1:0-1511 GCA_049317805.1 Saprospiraceae bacterium | reverse complement strand
ATGATTTGCGCAGCAAAACCCTTGAGTTTCGCGAACGCATCAGCGCTTATTTGGCGAATATTGATGCCGAAATTGCGTCCATCAATGATCAGGCCATTGAAAAAGAAGATTTTAACGAAAAAGATCTGCTTTTCAAAGAATTGGATGAATTGCGCAAAAGCCGCGATAAGGCCCTCGAAGAAATATTGCAGGATATCTTGCCCGAAGCCTTTGCGGCGATGAAGGAGGCAAGCCGCCGTTTTACCCAAAATGAAACACTGGAAGTGACGGCTACCGACCATGACCGGGCGCTTGCTGCACAAAAGAGCAAGACCTATGTTCAAATAAACGGCGACAAAGCGATTTGGAAAAATCGCTGGCTGGCCGCGGGCGGTGAAGTGGTGTGGAACATGGTTCACTATGATGTACAGCTGATTGGTGGTATGGTGCTGCACGATGGCAAAATTGCCGAGATGGCCACCGGTGAGGGCAAAACCCTGGTAGCAACCTTACCCGCCTACCTCAATGGCGTGGCCGGTGAAGGGGTACATATCGTAACGGTGAACGATTACCTGGCCCGTCGTGACCAGGAATGGGTGGGCCCGATGTACGAGTTTTTGATGCTGACGGTAGATTGTATCGATAAATACCGGCCGCATTCTGAGGATCGCAAAAAAGCTTATTTGTGTGATATCACCTTTGGTACCAACTCCGAGTTTGGTTTTGACTACCTGCGCGACAACATGGTCATCAATACCGATGAACTGGTGCAGCGCAAACACCATTACGGCATTGTGGATGAGGTTGACTCCGTGTTGATTGACGATGCGCGTACACCTTTGATCATTTCAGGTCCGGTTACCCGTGGTTCCGAAGACCAGGAGTATGTAGAATTGAATCCGAACGTAAAGCGTCTGATTGAAGAACAATCTAAAATAGCCAGTACTTTCCTCGCCGAGGCCCGTAAATTATACGCTGACGGCAAATTAAACATGGAGGAAGGCGGTGCCGGTATGGCCTTGTTGCGCACCCACCGCGCATTGCCCAAATACCGTCCGCTCATCAAATTCCTTAGTGAAGAAGGGGTAAAGGTATTGCTGCAAAAGACCGACAATTTTTACATGCAAGAAAACAACAAACGGATGCCTGAGGTAGACCGCGAATTGTTGTTTTATATTGATGAAAAAAACCGCAACGTTGAACTGACCGAAAAAGGCGTCGAATACCTTTCCAAGTTTAGCAACGACCCTGGTTTTTTCATTATGCCCGATATCGCGTCCGAACTGGTCGCCATTGATAAGGATGCGGAACTTTCCCCTGTTGAAAAAACGGAAGCCAAAGAACACCTTTCCCAGGATTATGGCATCAAAAGCCGCCGGGTACACGCTATTCAGCAATTATTGAAGGCCTACACTTTGTTTGACCGCGACAATGAGTACATCGTGTCGCCGGAAGGGGAGGTAAAAATTGTAGATGAACAAACGGGTCGTGTCATGGAAGGCCGCCGGTATTCGGATGGTTTGCACCAGGCC
>JBMOHO010000498.1:0-1525 GCA_049317805.1 Saprospiraceae bacterium | reverse complement strand
GCCTGGCACGGTGTACAGCAGGTTTTGGAGCATTTCGATGCGGCGCATGGCCACCGGCAGGGTTTTGATGTTGTAGTTGGCGTTTGTGCTGTTGCCGTAGGTTTTGCATTCGTATCCGATGCGGTCTTCATCGTGGCTTTCCATGTAGCCGACCAGGTGTGGCACGTTCCAACCGCGCGATTTGTAGCTGATGCCGCTCATGTTGGTGTTTGAGCTGGCGGTGGAGTAGCCCAACGCGGCCTCTTTGTACGCACCCCACAGGTTGCCCCAGATCATCATGCCGTATTCGGCCAGCTCTTTTTCCTCGGTGTTTACGGCAAAATGTTCCAGTATGATGTAGGTGTTCGGGTCTACGCTCCAGATGAAGTTGGCATAGTCTTTCCAGATGGCAATGCGCGTAGGGTCATATTGCCCCCAGGCGTTCACGTCGCCAAGGGTATTTTTTTGGGTAAAGCCTTTGGACAGGTCGAAGCGGAAACCGTCTATTTTAAATTCTTCGATCCAGTAAGCAATGGAGTTTTTCAAATAGGTTTTGGTAGCGGCACTTTCGTGGTTGTAGTCGTTGAACACGTTAAAATCGTGTTTGGCTGTGGTGTTCAACCAGGGGTTGTTGGCGGCGGGGCGGTTGTTGGCAGCGTCCCAATACAGTTGGGCGTGGGGACTATCGCCGGTTACGTGGTTGTACACCACGTCGAGGATCACGGCCATGTTGCGTTGGTGGCATTCGTCTACCAGCAGTTTGAGGGCTTCGGCTGTGCCGTAATATTTATCCAGCGCTTTGTGGAAAGAAGGGTTGTAGCCCCAGGATTCGTTGCCGCCGAATTCACTGACCGGCATCAGCTCGACGGCTGTTATGCCGAGTTGTTCGAGATAATCCAGGGTGTCGAGCAGCGTTTGAAAGTCGTGGCGACCAATGAAATCGCGTAGCAGGAGTTCATACACCACCAGATCGGTTTTTTTGGGCCGCTGGTAGTTGGTGGCTGTCCAGTTAAACGGTGTTTGGGCGGTTTGCAGCACCGAGACGAGGCCGCTGGTTTTTCCGGTAGGGTAGGGGGGGCGGTTGGGGTAGGTGAGTGCAGGCACAAAAGGATCGCTGCCGGGGTCGAGGATGAGCGTGCTGAGCGGATCGGCCACGCGCATGCCGTCCACAAAATACTGAAAACGGTACTGTTGGCCGGGTTGGAGGTTGTTGAGTTCGATCCACCACAGGTTGCCGTCTACGCTGCGTTTCATCTGGTAAGCCTCGTCGAACTGCCAGTTGGTGAAATCGCCCAGCACATACACCGCTTGTTTTCCAGGAGCATACAGGCTCAGGCGCACGGACGTGTTGCTCAGGTATTGGATGCCTTGTTCGGTGCCTGCAGGCGGGTCTTGCGGTGCCTGGCTCACCGGCACGAGGTACTGAAAAGAGGCGGTGTCGACTTCGGGCCCAACGCTGGCGACAAACTCGATTCGGTGTAAACCAGAGCCGGTGGTGAGCGCCGATTGCAAATTCAGACCGGCGCCGGATGCGATGGATACGCCG
>JBMOHO010000497.1:0-1543 GCA_049317805.1 Saprospiraceae bacterium | reverse complement strand
CGCCTCGCCGAGACCGTCGCCGCGCGGCCCCATTTGCTGGATGCCCTTATCGACCCCGCGCTCGCCGCGCCTGTCGCGGCACCGGGGCCATTGGCGGAACGCATCGCCTCCGCCGTGGGCTCGCCGGAGCTGCTGGAGGATTTTCTCGATCGGCTGCGCGAGAGCGGCCAGCACGAGATCTTCCTCATCGGCGCGCGGGCCCTGTCCGGCGCGCTGTCATTGGAGCGCATGGGTGCGGCCCATTCGGCCGTTGCGGATTGATTTTGCATTTGGTTTCAACGGCGATCAGTATACGCGGAATGGGGTGTTGATGAGCTTTGGTTTTTAAGGAAGATGTATATTCGCCAGAAATTATGTCTATACAAACCAAAAACACTTTTCAAATGAAAAAC
Organism: Saprospiraceae bacterium; assembly: GCA_049317805.1. Taxonomy (GTDB): domain Bacteria; phylum Bacteroidota; class Bacteroidia; order Chitinophagales; family Saprospiraceae; genus M3007. Next base: position 1,151 of record JBMOHO010000497.1, on the reverse strand, counting down.
CTGGTTTCAACAATCCTGCTCCTCGGGGCCCTGGCATCGCAAGCCCAAAACACCCTCCTGATCAACAACGTTGAAATTTTCAACGGAAAAGACGAACGCACCACCAAGGGAAACGTGCTTATCGTGGACAACCTGATCAAAAAAATATCCACAGCGCCCATCCCAACCGACAAAAGCGCCAACACCCGCATCATTGACGGCAAGGGCAAGTTCCTGATGCCCGGCCTCATTGACGCCCACTGGCACGCCGTGTTGACCGCCAACACGCTCAACGACATGCTATACGGAGACCTTGGGTATGCGTTCATCAAAGCAGGTCAGGAAGCCGGCAATACCCTTCAGCGTGGCTTCACTTCCGTTCGTGACCTTGGGGGCCCCGCTTTCGGTTTGAAAAAAGCCAATGACGAGGGCCAAATCCCGGGCCCCAGGATTTGGCCCAGCGGCGCCATGATTTCCCAAACATCCGGCCACGGTGATTTCCGCTCCCTGAACGAAAGGCCCAATTCACTCGGCGGACACATCCACTATTCGGAGGCCGTCGGTGCTACCGCCATCACCGACGGTCGAGATGCCGTGCTCACCGCCGTGCGTGAAAACCTCAAACGCGGCGCTTCCCAGATCAAACTCACAGCCGGCGGGGGCGTTTCCTCAGAATTTGACCCACTCGACGTAAGCCAGTTTACCCTGGACGAATTGAAAGCTGCCGTGGAGGCGGCCGAAGACTGGGGCACCTATGTGGTGGTACATGCCTACACGCCCCGTGCGGTGCAAAAAGCCATAGAAGCGGGGGTCAAATGCATTGATCATGGCCAATTGCTGGACGATGAAACCCTCAAACTGATCGGTAACAAAGGCGTCTGGCTCAGCGTTCAACCGCTCGACAGCACCGTATCCCCCACCGCAACCGAGGATCAAAAACTAAAAAAATACAGTGTCGCTCAGGGCACCGATAAGATTTATGACTCGGTGAAAAAATACAATTTGAAATTAGCCTGGGGCACCGACTTGCTCTTCCGTCCGGAAGCCAACGCCAAACAAAATGCGTTTATCGTAAAAATGGGCGACTGGTTCACGCCGTATGAAGTGTTGAAAATGGTTACCCACGACAACGGCGAACTCCTCGCGCTCTCCGGCAAACGCAATCCTTACCA
>JBMOHO010000496.1:0-1545 GCA_049317805.1 Saprospiraceae bacterium | reverse complement strand
CGGACATAATGGAGTCTTGTTCCTTGATGAGCTTCCTGAATTCAAACGAACAGTACTGGAGGTTTTGCGCCAGCCCCTGGAAGACCGTCTTGTAACAATTTCACGTGCCCGGTTCTCGGTGGAATACCCGGCCAGCTTCATGCTGGTGGCCAGCATGAACCCCTGTCCTTGCGGTTTTCACAACCACCCGGACAAAGAGTGCGTGTGCGGCCCGGGGGTGGTCAAACGCTATGTATCGCGCATTTCCGGCCCGCTGTTAGACCGAATTGACCTCCACGTGGAGGTCACACCAGTGAGTTACGCCGAACTCAGCAGCACCGAACGACCCAAAGTGTGCAGCGCCGAGATCCGTGAGCGGGTGTTGCGCGCACGGGACATTCAGGTGGCGCGTTTCGAAGGCCGTTCAGACGTGTACTGCAACGCCCACATGACCAGCAAAATGGTGCGCGAAGTGTGTGCACTCACCGACGCGGGCATCACCCTGCTGCGCACCGCCATGGAACGCCTCCAACTCTCTGCACGCGCTTATGACCGCATCCTCAAAGTAGCGCGCACAGCGGCAGATTTGTCGGGCAGTCCAGACATTCGAATTGAAGACCTCGCAGAAGCCATCCACTACCGGAGTTTGGATCGGGACGGATGGGCGGGATGAAGGGATTTCGGATTTCGGATTTGGGATTTGGGATTTTTAGGTCCAGATGACGACTGATTTGAAACCCACGAGGCTGCCATCTCCGGCCAGACCTACCACGTAGACCGGGTGTTGAGGGCCTATTTCGGAACCATCTTGACCAATGACGGCGATGATGTGCTGGCGCAGGTTGTTTTGCATGAGTTCCACAATTTGGCGGGCCTGGCCGTCCAAACCGAAATCCATGTGCTGCTGAATGAAAATAGGGAAAAACGAGGCAGCATCGCGGTACCGCTCAATAATCTCTTTGGGGTTGTTTTGATCCAGATTGAGGGCCTCGGCAAAGGATTCCTGGGTCAGCATGGTCATGTTGGCCGGGATGTGCGTCGCCATGATCGGATTGCTGCCTTCTGAGCCGAGGTAGTCGAAAAACAGGCCTTCTGTTTGGGCCTTGATTTGTACAAGCACTTGAGAAGCAGGCAGCACCTGGGTGGCACGCGCCGTTTGGTACACCTGCAACGCGAGGTTTAACGCAGATTTGGGTGCAATGGCCTGCACAGTTTTCTGCGCCTGCTCGTCCAGCACATTTTCTGCTACTGCGTATTGCGGAAAAATATCAGCCTTGATGCGTTCAATGGCGTTTTCGATGTCTTTTTCCGTGATGTGGTTGGCACCTTCTTTGTCTACTTCCACCACAAAGCGATACAGCGCCTCCACGAGGTCGCGCATTTCACCTTTCACGGATTTAATGTTCTGGCGGAATTCGCGTGGAGAGAGCCGTTCGTCAGAACCGGCGGCGCGAAAAAGGTGCTTGGCGGCGTCCCACAGCGCCGTTTCCATCATGTTTACATTGACTGAGGCCATAAATTTGTTTTTGAAGGCATTCTTCCAGATTCATTTATATAAGAAGCAAG
>JBMOHO010000495.1:0-1600 GCA_049317805.1 Saprospiraceae bacterium | reverse complement strand
TCGTCTTCCAGGCGGCGTCCGTTGGGGAAGCCGTCCATGTTGGGGATAAACTGGATGTTGGTGTTCGCGTAGGTCGGGTCTGTCAGGCCCAGTACAGCAGCCTGTACAAGCCCGAGGGTGCTGAAATTGGGGTCGTTGCGCGGTGTGGGCGGCACGGCCATGTTCAGGCGCAGCATGTCGCCACCGTTGGGCAAAAAGTTGTTGATGAACGGTTTACCTGCTGCAAGCGGATTGCCTGCGGGTTTGCCTGTGGCCAACTGGTACGGCGGCAGGTTGGGTACTCCGGTGTGGAATATTGGCCACAAGTCGACCGAGCGCGGAGAACCGGCAGCGGGCAACAGGAGTCCGCCGAAATTGGCTTCAGACAACGCTGTATTGTCCAGTGCGACGTTGCCTTTCAAGCCAAACAAGCCGTTTTTGCCGTTGCGGAAGTCAAACGAACCCAAAGAATTGCTCTGGATGCGCAGGGGGCCGAAAGCCGGTACCGCGCCGCCAAACTGGGTGTCGTCCATATACAAGGCCAATTCAGGGTTGTAAAAATACTTGCCCCAAATGCCGAGGTTTGCCAGGTCCTGGTAAGGCGTAGTGGCGTTCCACAGGTCTTTGTTGCCAATCGGAATAACCGCTTCGTTGGTCAATGGCATGCCGATGCGCGACACCTGCACCCAGTCGCCGCTGTACGATTCGCTGCCGGCAGGGTTGAGTGTGCGGATTTGGCGTCGGCTGGCCGAAGCCCAAATGCCGATGACAAAATCGCCGTCGAGGATGTTGGTCGCCTGGTTGGCCGTCTTGCCGTCTTTTTGCAGCAAGGCAATCGGAATTTGCAACGCGATGGTCGACACGTTCATGCACTCCACACCGTCGCGGGGTTGTTTGCCGCCCTGGCGCGGCATGTCGCCGAGGTCAAATACGCCACCCAGATCCACAAAGAACGGATCGTCTGTAGGGCCGCAGAACACATTTTCGCCGCTGGTAGCCGTGGTGATGGCGCCGTTCAGAAGTGCGTCATACGTGGTGTTGAGTCCTGCGCCACCTGTAATGGAGCGTGGGCCGATGTTGTTGGGCGGAACGATGCCGTTGGCCACCACGGTTTGGAAACTCAAGCCACCGTTGGTGCTTTTTTCAAGCGTATAGGTGGTTTTGTGGTTTTGCTGACCCAAACGGATGTAGAAGAAAGTGCTGGGATCCTGAAACGTTTTTTGAAACGTAAAACGGTAGATGATGTCGTCGCCAACCGTAGTGGTGTTGTTGTCGATGTGGATTTCGTACCGCACATTTTCGCCAAAACCGTAGTAATTGGGGCCGCCGTGCGGAAGTTGCAGGGGCACGTAGGCGGCAATGATGGTGATCCTGTTTGGGTTGTCCGGGCTACGGAATGCGTAGAGGTCGGTGTTGTCTGCCAACGGATCATTGGAGATCAACGGTGCTTCCCGGTGGCTGGATGCCCACGCGGCTTGAGCCAGCGAAAGGGAAAACATCAGCAGCAGAAAAATATGTTTCATGATGGAATAGGCTGTTGGAAAAGAATGAAAAATGGTGAAACAGTTCACAGGCTACATTATTCTGTCGGAGCGCCGGTTTCGGTGCCACGCCAGGGTTC
>JBMOHO010000494.1:0-1611 GCA_049317805.1 Saprospiraceae bacterium | reverse complement strand
GTTGGCGGCTAAAAAATCGGCAGCCATGTTTCGGAGGGCGTCGGCGGCAGGTCGCTCGGAAATTTCCATGCTGCTGCGGCTTCGGCCGGGAATGGGCACCCGGTCGAGACCGTACACCCGCAAGATTTCTTCCACCAGATCGGCCGGTCGGGTCACGTCCGGTTTGTTTGCCGGCGCTGGCACGTTACAGCCCTCGTTGGTTACATTTTCCACCGTTAGGTCGAGGGCCTTTAAAATACGGATGATTGTTTCGGCAGACAGGTCTTCCCCAATCAGGTTGCGGACGTATCCGAACGACAAAGCGATTTTGGACGGTATTGCCGGGTTGGGGTAGTGGTCATAAACCGGCGAGGCTATTGTGCCACCAGCCAGCTCAAGGATCAACGCGGTGGCGCGTTCGAGTGCAAGGAGGGTGTTGGCTGGGTCTACCCCTTTTTCAAAAACCCAGGCGGCGTCGGTGCGCAGGTTGTGTCGAAGCATGGAACGGCGAATCCAGCGCGGGTGGAAAACAGCACTTTCCAGAAAGATGTCTGTCGTGCTTGTACTGACCCCGCTGTCGGCGCCGCCAAACACGCCGGCCATGCAAAGTGGTTTGCTGTTGCCGTCGCAGATCATCAGGTCTTCGGCGGAGAGCTTGCGCTCTAAACCGTCGAGGCTTTTAAAAACGGTTCCTTCATCAAGGGTTTTCACCCGTATTTGGCGTTCGCCAATCGATTGGGCATCAAATGCATGCAGGGGTTGGCCCATTTCGAGGCGCACGTAATTGGTCACGTCCACCACATTGTTGATGGGGCGCTGGCCCAGGGCGAGGAGGCGATTCTTGAGCCAGTCCGGGCTTTCGGCCACCAGTACGCCGGAGAGGCTCACGCCGGTGTATCGGAGGCATGCATCGGCGTTGTCGACCGATACTGCCGAGATGGCATTGGGGGTGGCCAATGAAACCGGTTTGATGGCGGGAATTTCGGGCAGGATAAGGTTGGCATGCGGGTGTTCATGGGTACGCACCCAGGCCATCAGGTCGCGGGCGACCCCAAGGTGGTGGGTGGCGTCGGCGCGGTTGGGCATCAAGCCGATTTCAAGCACCGTGTCGGCAGGGGTTTTAAGGTAACGGTCGGCAGAGATGCCCAAGGGAGTATCTTCGGAAGCACCATGATGCCCGAGTGATCGTGCCCGATGCCGAGTTCATCCTGCGCACAGATCATGCCTTGCGAAGGGATGCCCCGCACTTTGCGTTCGCCGATGGTAAACAATTGTCCGTCTTTGCTGTACACCTGTGCGCCGGGCAGGGCGACCAGCACTTTTTGGCCCGCGGCCACATTGGGTGCGCCGCAGACAATGGAGCGCAACACGCCATCACCTACATCCACCTGGGTTGCAGATAAATGATCGGTATCCGGTATGGGCTCGCAGGAGCGCACATGACCCGTAAACACCTTGTCCAAGTCTACTTCGCCGATTTTCACGTTATCCATGCCTTCTACTTCAAGGCCCAACGAAGTGAGTAAATCGGCTATTTCAAGGGGCGTTTTATCTAAACCGGTTAGTTCCCGGATCCAATTCAAGGAAATCTTCATATCCGCAAAAAAAGCATTCGGATTACAATTTTTATTA
>JBMOHO010000493.1:0-1618 GCA_049317805.1 Saprospiraceae bacterium | reverse complement strand
CGCCAAAGCCCAACCCGCAAAGCCAACGCAGGCGGCGGTATGCGTAGATGCAACCGTTCGCGCCACCTGCAGAAGGGCAGGGTAGGACATGCCCAAGGTTCTATTTTAGTATGTCATACCGCTAAACCCAATACAATAATATATCTTTGCTGCCAATTAACCCATAAAAGGGGGTAGATGGCGTAAGAGACTGCTCATGCCTCAAATCGCCATACTGCCTCGGTTACTCACTTAAAGACCTTGACCATGAAAACATTCCTGAAATTTATCGGCTATGCCTTAGCCGCCGTATTGCTGCTTGTGGGTTCGGGAGCGGCGTACATCCACTTTAAAGGTGTTCCCACGTACGAGTTTGACATACCCGAGTCGATTGCGCAGCTCCAGGTGCCCAAAGACAGCGCATCCGTTGCCCGGGGTGCCAAGATCGCCTCCATGCTGTGCAAAGAATGCCACAAAGATTTTAAAACGGGCAACATGACCGGGCACTTGATGACCGACATGCCCAGGGAATTTGGCGCCATTGCTACCATGAACATCACCCGGGACAGTTTGCACGGGATAGGCGCTTGGACCGACGGAGAGTTGTATTTCTACCTGCGTCGCGCTGTTCGCAGAGACGGACATTTTAACCCCATCATGGGCGGTTACAGTTTGATGGCCGATTCGGACGTCAAAGCGATTATTGCCTGGTTGCGTTCGGATGATCCGTCGCTTGCTTCGGCCCCACAGGAATATCCGCCGAATAATTTTAATTTTCTGGTGAAGTTTTTGAGCAACATTGGCGCGTTCAAATCGCCTCCCTTACCGGCCGCTGCGGTGGTGGTTCCGGACTCGAGCGATCAAATTGCATTTGGACGGTATTTGGCCAACGGCTTGTTTGCTTGTTTCGCATGCCATTCGGCCGATTTCAAAACCATGAACACACAAGTACCCGAACTGTCGGGGGGCTTTTACGGCGGAGGCAATCCCATGCTCAACTACGATGGCGAGTTGGTGCCCTCTGCCAATTTGACGATGGACAAAGAAACCGGCCTGGGCAATTGGACCAAGGAACAGTTCCGCGAAGCCACCAAATATGGCAAATACCCCAGGGGTGGCCCGCTGTATTATCCCATGTTTCCGCATACGACCCTCACCGACGGCGAGGTAGACGCCATGTGGGCCTATTTGCAGACGGTGCCGGTGCTTAAAAATCAGGTGGCACGGTATAAACCCTGAAAACTTTTTACTTCACCAATCCGAACTTATACCGCACGGTCTCGATACGCGGGTTGCCTTCGGCGTCGGTGTTGGCAAAAATCACCCGGATGCTGATGGTCTCGTCTTCATCCTTTTGGGTACTGTCGAAGACGGCGTGTACGGTGGCGGTTTTGCCGGCAGCGATGGCGCCGCGGGGGTAGTCGGTGGTGGTGCACTCACAGGCGTCTACGAGGTCGATCTTGACGTCCTGGCCCGACGTGTTGGTGAGGGTAAAGTCCATTTCCCGTTTTTCACCTTTTTTCACCTGGCCGAGGTCGATTTCTTTGTGGTCCCAGGTTACAAAAGCGGTGGTGGCTTGTGGTTGTGCTGCAGCGCAGGCGCTGATCAGGACGAGGAGCAGGATGGTTGTTGTGTATTG
>JBMOHO010000492.1:0-1623 GCA_049317805.1 Saprospiraceae bacterium | reverse complement strand
CGTCCTTTTCCGCTTCGACCGTTCTCCGACGCCCAAAGGGCATAATACACCCCCGCAGGCCACGTCTGCACATCAATGCGCACAAACGGTGCAGTTGCCTCGGTTGTCGATTGGAACATCAAACGCCCCGCAACGTCCACAACACGCAGCATACCGCTTTCATCGGAATTTATCCCTACCTGAACGAAGGCTTCCGCCGGATTAGGAGCTACAGACAGCACCAAAGCCTCTTTTTCAGGCTGCTGAACCGCTACACCGGCCAAACTGTCGCAAGGCGAACCCGCCCAATTTGTTAAGCGGTAGTGTGGATACATCGGCAAGGTGAAGCCAACTGATACAGGTAGTTCCAATCCGTGTTGTTCCAGGTTGCAGGCCTGCCCTTTGGCGTCCGGATTGTGGATCACGTGTAGCTTGTACACCCCGTTGGTGGCGTTCATGTATAACTTTCCATTGGGTGCCAGTTGCATCATGTTGAACGTGGTGGGAAAGGGTGCTGCATGCCCGTCGTACTCGCCGATAAAAGTCCTGCTGGCCTGTACATCCGTTGCCTCAAGGTCAAACTGGTACACCGTGAGGCCGTTGGTGGCATACAAAAAACGGCTGTTGGCCGATATGGCCATACCTACTGTGTAACCCGGCGTACTTAAGTATTGCAGTTGTAAACTGCTCGTGAAAGTGCCGCTACAGCGGTCGAATCCCATGACCTGTATGCCGTTGGGATAATTATAACGGGCGTAAAACCGGCCGTCGGGCGAAAAAACGGCCTGTGACAAGTAAAACAACTGGATATCGCCCGACCATTTCAAGGGAGTATCGCGACGCCAAGGGCCTTGCACCCCATCGGGAGTGAGCAGGGCCACGAAGGTCTGGTCAGAATTGAACTCGTCGCATACCACCCACCAGTCGCGTCCATTGCCGTGGCGTACGGCCGTCAGCATGTCGCCAATGGTGTCTTTCACAATCAATTCGTTTTTCAGGATCACCTTTCCACGCCCGTTGTTTTCTGCCATGTCGACCACCGAGTATAAAAAGCTCTCTGCGTAATAAAACGGATGGGGAGGACTGGGGTAATCATACCGAACGTGGAAGTACGCGTACTTGCTGTCCGAGCCCGGCCAGGGCAGAAAAAACGGTGAACGGGTAGGGTACCCGGCACCAGGGCCGTTTAAATTAGGCCCACAACTGAACTCAAATTCATGCCCCGGCGAATTGAGCATGGCGCCGTTCTCAATCAGGGTGTCGTACACGCTCACCATACCACAACTGTTGCAGTAGGCCATCAGGTTGCCGTTGGCGTCACAGATGCTGGCAAAAGCCAATGTGCGGCCCATTGAGGGCATGTTTCGGTAAGTGATAATGGGTGGTTCAACCGAAAAATCTATGGTGGTGCCTCCATTGTAATACTCCGGTATATTTGGGCCTATACCTACCAACCATATATTGTCGTATTTATTTTGGGCATTAGTGCTCTGGGCAGCCAACAATGCTGCAGCCACAAGCAAGTATATCGCTTTCATGGGACTGCTGTTTAGTGCTGAATGATTGCTTTCAGGGTTGTTGTGGTTCCATCTACAGCAAGGATGCGCAGCACATACACACCTTCCGGATATGTTTTTACAGAAA
>JBMOHO010000491.1:0-1655 GCA_049317805.1 Saprospiraceae bacterium | reverse complement strand
GGGATGTTTTTAGAGATCAATTCCCAGTTTTTACCGCCATCGCGGGTGATTTGCAGGTTGCCATCATCGGTACCGACATACAGCAGGTTTTCGTCGAGGGGCGAAGGCGCAATGGCAAAAATGGTGCAGTGGTTTTCAGCCGAAGTATTGTCGACTGTAAGACCGCCGCTTGCTGCCTGCTTTTGTTTGATGGTATCGTTGGTTGTCAAATCGGGCGAAATACGCGTCCAGCTTTGGCCGCGATTATCGGTTTTATATAAAAATTGGGAACCGATATAGAGCACTTTTGGATTCACGATGCTGCGCACAATCGGCGTGTTCCAGTTCCAGCGCAATTTGGGTTCTCCCTGACCGGCTTGGGGCTGGACCAGTTGTGCCTGGTTGGTTTTGGCGTTGTAACACACAATGTTACCGCCCTGACTTTCTGCAAAAACATAATCGGGATCCAGTGCATCGGGTTGTACCCAGAAGCCGTCGCCGCCTGCAACGCCAACCCAGTCGCGGTTGGCGATACCGCCTGCGCTGGCAGAAGGGCCGCGCCAGGAACCATTGTCTTGCAAGCCACCGTACACATTGTACGGGATTTTATTGTCAACCTGCACGTGGTAGTATTGTGCAACCGGCAGGGTATTGAGGTGGTTCCAGGTAACGCCGCGGTCGAGGCTCATGTATACGCCGCCATCCGTACCGAGGTACATCTGGTGGGTGTTTTTAGGATTGATCCAAAGGGCATGGTGGTCGGAGTGTACCCAGCCGCCTGCATCACTGGCATCCGAGAAGGAATAGCCGCCATCATTGGAAATAGACAAGGAAAACGCAGGGCGATACACCCGTTTTGCGTCGTAAGGATCTACTTCGAGGGTGCTGAAGTAGAAAGGGCGGGCCGTTACATTGGAACTGGCGCTTTGTAGTTTCCAACTTTCACCGGCATCGGAAGAGATGTACAGGCCGGTATTGGCGCTTTCGACAATGGCCAGGAGGTTGTCGGGAGCGCTGGGTGCCTGTGCGAGGGCAATACGGCCAAAGGTCGTAGTGGGCAAACCATTGGTGATTTTGCGCCAGTTTTTGCCGCCATCGGTCGATTTGTACAAGGCGCTGCCCGGGCCACCCGATTCAAAAGAATAGGGGGTGCGGCGGAATTGCCACATAGCAGCCCACAGCACTTCCGGGTTGCGCGGGTCCATGAGTACATCTGCACAGCCCGTTTTTTCGTCGGTGTACAGGATTTTTTCCCAGGTTTTGCCGCCGTCGGTGGTTTTGTAGAGGCCGCGGTCGGGACTATCGCTCCAGAGTTTGCCGGGAACAGAAACGTACAGGATATTGGAATTATCCGGGTGGATAATAATCTTAGAGATATGTTCGCTGTTTTCCAGACCGGTTTTTACCCAGTTGCGGCCGCCGTCGGTGGTGCGGAAAATGCCCTGGCCGATGGATACGCTGTTGCGCATATTGCTTTCGCCGGTGCCCACCCAAACGGTATCCGGGTGTTTTTGGTCGATGGCAAGGGCACCAATCGATTGTGGGTATTTGTCGAACAAAGGTTCGAAGGTATAGCCGCCCGTTTTGGTTTTCCAAACACCGCCGCCGGCCGTGCCGATGTACAGGGTGGTGGGGTTGCGGTCAATGCCTTCAATCGCCGTAATACGGCCGCCCAT
>JBMOHO010000490.1:0-1657 GCA_049317805.1 Saprospiraceae bacterium | reverse complement strand
TTCTTGGGTTTGCCCAAAAATACGATTTCAATTGGCCCACTGGATATGGATACCCTTACCTGCCCTTGGATTCCCTTGGAGGTATCAGCACCATACGCTTCAACACGAACGACGGAAACCCAGCATTAACGTCCGATCGGGAGTTAAAAATTGACTTTGTCAGCTCAAATGTTTCTATGGCCGATCAATACGGCAATCAGGCGTTTTATTTCAATGGAAAGTACATATTGGGCGGTGGCAATACATTTATGACTAATGGAAGCAATATGTCGATACCCACCTTTTCCACCATTCAAAAGGCCGTTGCGCTGCCTCTGCCCAATGATGAACACAAGTATATTTTATTGCACAAAGATATTACTTCTTTTCCGGCATTAGGGGCTGTAGCTTCTTTCAGGCTGTTGTATTCTATCATCACATTTCCACCTGAAGGCGGGTATGGCGCGGTGACTGAAAAACGAACTTTGGTTTTGGAAGACACCATGCATGCTGGACACATGACTGCCTGTAAACACGCAAACGGGCGGGATTGGTGGGTGTTGTCGAAAAAGTTGTACTCCGACACCACCTACGCTCTCATGGTCACCCCCGAAGGTATGAAACTGTCGCACATTCAGGAAATTGGCACGTACAACCACATTGAAGACTTTGGTCTGGCTGTGTTTTCGCCCGATGGCACTCGGTATTGCGCTACTTATGCCAGTACCATACAAGACTCTACCACGTACGTGCATGTTTTTGATTTTGACCGCTGCAGTGGGTTGTTGTCCAACGAGCTAACTTTTACCCTGCCAGCATCTACCCTCAGCAGCGGTGCCGCTTTTTCGCCCAACAGTCGATTCCTATATTTTCCTCTTAAATACCGCCTATATCAGGTCGATTTGCAAGCGCCTGTGCCGGATACGCTGCTCATTGATTATTGGGACAGCACGTACTACAAGCGCAACAATTACTGGTGCCCCACCTTCTGGGGCCCCATGCTCAGCGGGCCCGATGGCAGGCTGTACTCCGCCAATGTAACCTGCAGCACCCAATATCTCAATGTGATAGAAGAGCCTGATCAGCTGGGTGCGCTTTGCCGCCCAAGGCAAAAAGGTTTTGTCATGCCCACTTTGTATATTTCCCCCCCCAACTTCCCCCACTACCGCCTCGGCCCTCAAGACGGCAGCGCCTGCGATACCCTCGGCATCAACAACGTACCCTGGGCCTGGTGGCGTTATGCGCAAGACACGGCCCTGTACGGCACACTGTACTTTAAAGATATTACATCCTACGAGCCTACGTACTGGCTCTGGGACTTCGGCGACGGCCAAACCAGCACCGAGCAGCATCCGCAGCACAGCTATGCCAAGCCGGGCACCTACACGGTGTGCCTTATAGCAGGCAACGCCTACGGTGCCGATACCCTGTGCCGCACCATTGAATTGGCCACCGTTTCGGTGGGGGCACCGGTAGCGCCCAACGTGCAGATCGACGTGTGGCCCAATCCGTTTGGTGAGGTGCTCACCTTGCAGTGGTCGGGCGAATACCTGCCCATGCGCGCCCACCTGCGGGTGTACGACTTGCTCGGCAGGCCCGTGCACACCCAGCAGGTGTATGCTGGCTGGAATCGGGTGGATGTGCCAAACTTGCCTGTGGGCAGCTATTTTTGGACAGT
>JBMOHO010000489.1:0-1664 GCA_049317805.1 Saprospiraceae bacterium | reverse complement strand
AAACCTCCCTTAACCTCAATCCAGAAAAACTTTTCGCACCGCTTGCACATCCTTGCCCTTCACCCGAACAAAATACACTCCCCTGCTCAGGTTCGATGTGTTCAATGTGGTGCAATGGCCTGAATTGATCCAATCCGGCGATTTCAAGAGCACTTTGCCGCTTACATCCATGATTTCGACCTCATAAGACCCGTCGAATCCGGCGCACACGGTCACCGTTTGAACTGCCGGGCTGGGGTACACCCGCACCAGTTCCGGATCAGATTGTTGCACGTTGTCTGGTGTGAAAGTGCTTTGATACCGGTGGGCTTCGGTCCAACGACCACCGCCGTTTTCCATAAAATTATGGTTTACCGGGTCAAAAAACACCAGGTGATCATGCGAGGAGCCCTTTCCCCAAGGCGTTCGGCATGGGGTGCTGACCCAGGCGGGCTCCCAAAAAATGACGCCACGGCCACCCGCATCCATCACCGCCCTGGTATAGTCCACTAAGTATTCCAATTGGTTTTCGGGCGAAACAGGTAAATATGCCTGATCCGGTTTGGTAACAATGTTGGGCATGGCGTCAAAATTTTCGGTCGTCCAGTGGTACCCGGTTTCCAACACCATGATCTGATAAGCGGGAAAGGTGTTTACCAGCGTTTGGATGGTGCTTTTCAGCTCAGGGATGCTGCCGTTGTGCCAGGCAAAATAGTAGGAAATGCCCATGATGTCAAAGTCGGTTACGCCACCGGTTTGCATGATGTTGTTGAAATTCCACACGTGGCCGCTCAGGGCATTGGTAAAATGTACAGCAATTTTTGGATTGATGGAGGCCGTCGCACCCACTTCGCGTATGGCTTTGATGGCGGCGTTGTATAGTTTGCCGTGGCGCACCCAGCTGGTGCTTACGGTTGTTTGCACCTCAAAACCGTTGGTAGTGGGTATTTGGTTGAGCAGGCCACCATTGTTTTCGTTGCCCACCTGCACCAGTTCGGGCATGAGCCCCTGGACATCGAGGTGAGACAATACGCGTTTGGTGTAGTGGAACACCGAATCGGCCAGGGCATCCGTGTTGTAGGCCACGCCCAACCACGCCCTTGGGATGAGTTGACGGGCAGGATCGGCCCAAAAATCGGAATAATGCAGGTCGAGCAGTACCTGCATGCCATTTTGTTTGGCCCTGGAGATGGTTTCTTTGACGTCCTCCAGATCGTTGTAAAAGGGCTTCACGCCCGGCGGTTGAGCAAGGGGAGCTTGCCACCAGGAAGGGTCGAGCCACAACCGCACCCGCACCAGATTGGTACCGTGGTCGGCAAAAATGCGGTATACATCTTTGGGCTGGTTGTTTTCTTTAAATACGGCTCCACAATCCTCCATTTGATTGACGTAAGAGAGGTCGTTGCCAAAGTAAAATGGCTGGGCAGCCGTCTGGGACAGGCACCCAATAAGGGCAAAACACAGGCTGATAATCTGTTTCATGTCGCGAAATTACACAATTTAGAAAAATAATCAATTGCAAAAAACAACAAAACATATATTTCCAATACGTTGCAATCCATTCCATCAATGTATAACTTTGTCCTGAAAATTTCATTTATCCGTTCACATTCTCTCAATCCAATTGCATGAAAACAGTACACATTCTTTCGATTGTTGCTTTAGTAGTTGCATTTGCCTGCGCC
>JBMOHO010000488.1:0-1687 GCA_049317805.1 Saprospiraceae bacterium | reverse complement strand
ATCGTTTTTGGCGGCAAGCCATACTGGTCGGTTCCGGCCTTTATTCCCATTACCTTCGAATTAACCATTTTGTTCGCGGCCTGGGGTATGACGCTCACTTTTTACACCATTTGCGGCCTTTGGCCTGGCGGCAAAACCAAAACATTGGACAACCGCATTACCGACGACAAATTTTGCATCGCTTTTGATGTCAGCGAGAGCGGCGACCAAGACAACCTGAACCAGTTTTTCAAACAAACCGGCGCAGCAGAAGTGAATGTAAAAACAGTGGATTGGTAGAAAAGGAGTTTAGGAGTTGAGGAGTTGAGGAGTTTAGGAGTTTAGGAGTTGAGCTCCTCAACTACTAAACCCCTAAACTCCTCAACCCCTAAACTCCTCAACTCCTAAACCAATAAACTCCTCAACTCAAAAAAAAGAGCAAGGAATGAAATATGCAATAGGCGCCATCATTGGCATCGCAATATTCGCCTGGTTGTTCTCGCTGTGTTCGCCGGCGGGCATCAACAAAACCGGACATGAATACATGCCGGACATGTACCACCCGGTGGGCTATGAGGCCAATGTGGTAGCAGATTACTATTGGAATACGTGGGATGAAAAGAGCCTGTTCACCAAAGCCGAGTTGTCGCGCCCCCGCAAAGCCGTAGAAGGCACTGTGGCACGCGGGTACACCGGCGTGAACTACACCAATTCGGACGCCCTGGACATCGTGCGCGGAAAAAACGCGCCCAATGCCATCGCCGCCCAGGTCAACGGTGCTGTGCCATTTTACTACGCCAACAACGAAGACGAGCGCCTGCGTTGTGAAAACGAGATGGTGCAAAACCCGTTTCCGATCACACAAGCGGGCCTGGATAAGGCCAAACCATTGTACAATGTGTACTGCGGCATTTGCCACGGTGAAAAAGGCGACGGACAAGGCTGGTTAGTAGCCATGCCCGACGCCAAATACCCTGCGGCACCCAAAAGCTTCATCATTGACGAAATGATAAACGCCGGCAACGGTCGCTACTACTTCGCCATGATGCACGGCAAAAACGTCATGGGCGCATACGCCGATAAATTGTCGTTTGAGGAGCGTTGGCAGGTGATTCACTACATCCGCTCGTTGCAGGCCCCCATCAAAAAGGCCAAATACAACGAAACCGCCAATACCCTCAACAACATTGAGAAACCCCTGAAGGGAGAAGCCACCGGCCCCGCGCCAGTACGTACGGTAGTTGCGGCTCCGGCTGCAGCAGCGGCTCCGGCAACAACTCCGGCTAAACCCGCAAGCAAATAACCCGACAAAGTAACCTGGAATCCTGTTTCACCACAAAACATCCGGCGCCTTATAAACCGGCCCAGCAATATGGATACGATCATCAAGAATTCGTTCGTTTTTGACAGCAAAACCCGCAATGTGCTGTTCGCCGGCATGGCCATCGGTGTAATTGGCTTGCTGACATCATTCATCGGCGACGATGAGTTTCATACCCGTTTCTGGACGAACTTCCTGCACAACTCGGTGTTTTTCACCGGTATCGCCTTCACGGCTTTCCTTTTCCACTGTGCGCAAATTACTGCCTTTACCGGCTGGAATGTGGTTATCAAGCGCTTGTATGAGGCTTTTGGCCTTTTCATGGGCGTTGGCCTGGTGTTTATTGCGGTGATTGTGCTGGGTGTTTGGGCTAATTTACACCACCTG
>JBMOHO010000487.1:0-1693 GCA_049317805.1 Saprospiraceae bacterium | reverse complement strand
TCCAGTTTATCCCCAACATGGACGGCTTCCCCAACGGACGCCGCCTGGAAGACGACGTGACCCGCATAGAGCTGCAGGCCGTGGGTGGCATCGTACTGGCTGCCATTGGTTTGTGGTACGACGACTACATTCCTGGCCAAACGGCTTCTCCCGTGACCCAGCAATTGCTCAACGTGTTGACATACAATACCGGCATCAACGCCAACGATACCACATTCAAGGCGGCATTCCCTTACGTGCAGGCACCGTGGTCGGGTACAAGCATCTGTTCGGGCGAAAAGCGCGATTATGTGCAGCCTGAAATCCTCAGCCCAACCTCCGGCATCAGCGGTTTGAGCTCGCCGGACATCATTGCTAGCGGGTTCCCGAACCCGTTCCGTGCCGCCACCAACATCAAATACCGTTTGATCAACAAAGGCAACGTAAAAATTCAGATTTTCGATACCAACGGAAAACTGATTGAAACCCTTGTAAACCAGACGCTTCAGGCTGGCGAATACCAGGTTGAATGGCAGTCTGGCAACCGCCCCTCCGGCGTGTACAACGCGACCATTTCCATTAATGATTCCGGCGTGCAAACGCTTCGTTTGACCAAGTCCAATTAAACTTCATCCATGTTTTTCGGGCGCGCTTGCCGAATTGCTCTCCTGGCAGGTGCGCCCTTTTTCTTCATTCACCTTTTTGTTCGCATACTTATGCACACCAAAATCTTTTTCCCGCTGTTTATGGTTCTTGCCCTATTCACCAACTGTGGACAAACCACCACAAAAAAGGAAAATGCGGCAACTTCAATACCGGAAATGCTCAAACGCCCCAAGCAAATCGGGCCTGAGGGCGAAATGGCGTCCATGCTGGAACTCTACGACCGCATGGTGGGCAACATCAAAGCCAATCCGAAAGACGTTGAATCCCAATTGACCCTCATTGAGCTTTTCATGCAGGAGGCCCGCATTTCGGGTGAGCACGGATACTACTACCCTGCCGCCTTGAAAATGGCCAACGAGGTGCTTGCACAACCGCTTGAACCCGCCATGAAATACCGCGCTTTGTTGGATAAAGCCTCTGTGTTGCTGTCGCAGCACCAGTTTGCCGAAGCCAAAAGCGTGGGGGAAGAAGCCGTGGGCATCAACCCGAACGAAGCCGGCGTTTACGGAGTGTTGATTGACGCCAATGTCGAATTGGGCAACTACGACAAAGCGGTGGAAACCGCCGATAAAATGATGTCTATTCGACCTGATATCCGTTCCTACAGCCGCGTGTCTTACCTGCGGGAAATCCACGGCCAGGTCAATCCAGCCATAGAAGCCATGAAGCTGGCCGTATCGGCCGGTTACCCGGGCATGGAACAAACCGAATGGGCGCGCCTCACCTTAGGCAACCTGTATTTGCGTTACGGAAAAGTGGACAGCGCCATTTATCAATACAAAATGGCGTTATCGGCCCGCCCCAATTATCCGTTTGCCGTAGCCGCACTGGCACGGGCAGAAGCCCAAAAAGGCAACCAGGCCGAGGCCGACAAACTCATCAACCAGGCATGCGACCTGATCCCGGAAGTGTCTTTTTATGTAGATAAAGCCATTTGGGAGAAAAAGAAGGGCAATACGGCCGTGGCAACGGAATTGACTCAGGACATCATGGACATGCTGGCCGACGACGTCAAGTCTGGCCATCAAATGGGACTGGAATACGTGGA
>JBMOHO010000486.1:0-1735 GCA_049317805.1 Saprospiraceae bacterium | reverse complement strand
GAGCCAGTGGAGGGACTCGAACCCCCGACCAGCTGATTACAAATCAGCTGCTCTACCAACTGAGCTACACTGGCGGTTAAAATCGCATCCCACAAGCTTGAATGGGAAAAAACGCGTCAAAGAACGTCGATTTTCAAAAAAGAAACACCCCTTTCGAAAAGCGTGTGCAAAGGTAAAGCTTTTTATAATGCTCGCCAAATTTTTTTTAAAAAAAACTATTGCCCGAAATATGAACTTTACGGCATGACTTTACCCGCTGCCACGCTATCCTATTGTGAGGCCCATACGACTCCTGCAGGGCCTCTGCTAACCGCTTTGGAACGCGAAACCCATTTGCGTACCCTGAGCCCGCAAATGCTGTCTGGTGCCTTGCAAGGACAGCTTCTTCGTTTCATCAGCCTGATGATCCGGCCTGCTCAAATCCTGGAAATCGGCACCTTTACCGGTTACTCCGCTATTTGTCTGGCTTCGGGTTTGCCTGAAAACGGCCATTTGCATACTATAGAGGTCAACGACGAACTGGCACCCCTGATCCGAAGGTTTATCGCACAAAGCGCCTGGACAAATCAAATCACCCTCCACGTTGGCGATGCCGCTTCCATTGTGCCCACGCTTCAGGGGCCGTTTGACCTGGTGTTGCTGGATGCCGGAAAGCTTGATTATCCCGATCACTATAATATGGTGTTGCCGATGATTCGCCCCGGCGGTTTCCTATTGGCCGACAATGTCCTCTGGGATGGCAAGGTAGTGCGCCAGGAACCTGACCAGACGGCCTCGGTATTGCATGCGTTCAACCAACAGGTGCACACCGATCCAAGGGTAGAAAATGTACTGCTTCCGGTGCGAGACGGATTGATGCTGGTGCGCAAGAAAGACTAAGGGCATGCATTTGCGTAATTCTTATTAAGTTTGCCCCCTGTGTCCCCGAACAACCATGCTTATCAAACACCCGGAACATGGTCGAAGAATCCAAAGCACACTTGTTGTACGTAGAAGACGACGAAAGCCTGAGCTTCGTCACCAGAGACAATCTCGAACTCAATGGGTACACTGTGACGTATTGTGAAGATGGACAGAAAGCCCTTGAGGTGATTCAATCCGGCAAACAATTCGACTTGTGCATCCTGGATGTCATGTTGCCTGAAGTAGACGGCTTTACCCTCGCAGAGGAAATTCGTC
Source organism: Saprospiraceae bacterium (assembly GCA_049317805.1). Lineage (GTDB taxonomy): Bacteria > Bacteroidota > Bacteroidia > Chitinophagales > Saprospiraceae > M3007. The sequence continues at coordinate 556 of JBMOHO010000486.1, read as the reverse complement.
GCCGCAACGAACAGGTGCCCATTCTTTTCCTGACGGCAAAAAGCATGAAACAGGACAAAATACACGGCTTGACCATTGGTGCCGACGACTACATTACCAAGCCGTTCAGCATTGAAGAGTTGTTGCTGAAAATCGATATTTTCCTGCGCCGCTCCCGCTATACGGGTATTCTAAAGGCCAATACGCCCGTCACCATCGGCGCTTATGCCTTTGATTACCCCAACCTCAGCCTGAGCTTTGCCGACCATGAACCCGAAACGCTGACCCAAAAAGAAGCCGATCTGTTGAAATTATTTGCCGAAAACCGCGGCCAAGTGGTTAAGCGGTCATTCATACTCATAACCATATGGGGAAGGGACGATTATTTTCTGGGTCGCAGCCTCGACGTATTCATATCCCGTCTGCGCAAATACCTGAGCCACGACGAACGCATTAAAATTGAAAACATCCACGGCGTAGGGTTTAAGTTCAAAGTCGAGGAATAATTCTTTCATGGAATCCATTTACATTGATCATCCGAAGGGTAAAGTGCATGCGCTGCGCTTCGGCAAAGGCC
>JBMOHO010000485.1:0-1764 GCA_049317805.1 Saprospiraceae bacterium | reverse complement strand
AAAATTAAAATATTTTTCATGGGACAAAGCATTTTTGGGCAGCACCGGACGTACCGGTGCTGCCCAAAATGAATGATGATGTTCTAACGGAGAATTGAAAGCGGATGGACGAACGACTCGCCAGAGTCAAGGCGAACCCAAACGTAGTAAACGCCTGCCCTCAATCCTGAAATATCTAATACGAGATATTCGGAAGAGGCGTTGAAGTTCCGCTCAATGACCGTTCCCACGATCGTGGAGACAACTTTGACCTGAGCGTCAACATCAGCATTTGCAAGTTTTTTGTCCACCTGTATCGCCACCATCTGACCTGCAGGGTTAGGTACAAGTTGGAACCCCTTGGAAGGCTGTGTACTTTGACCGGATTGGCGTTCTTCTCCGCCACCACCAAACCCTTCGCTTGGTTCTGATGGGTATAAGATGCCATAGATGGCCAATATTTGTTTGGCCAAGCCGCGCACCCGCGCATGAGGGCTGTTCTCAGCGAACCCTTGGAACGTGCCTAATGTAGCAGTGGGGAAATTATATTTGTCTCCCCCGGCCTGATAATGCTGCCATACGGTGCCCAATAATGCATTATACTGGTTGAACTCAGCCAATAGGTCGCCGCTCAACTGGTATTTCGATGGTATTGAATTGAGTTTTGTCACCGCAGCCGACGATTCTGTAGTGCCTATGTAACTGCGCACCAGTTCGAGGTCGGTCTCATAGGCATCCATGTTGCCTAACCAATAACGGTAGTCCGAAAGCGTACCAGTTTCGTTGGCCACGATGTCCGTGAGGACATCAAAGGTGTTACCCTGTATAACCTCCTGTAAGGCGGTCATAGAAGCCATTTGTGTGGGCGCGTTCGGTCCATTCGGGTTGGCCAGATATTGTGTGCGCAGGCTGTTATACTGGGCTTTTGCAGGGGTTATCGCCAATTTTTCTGCCGCAAGCTGCCCCTCTGTTTTACAAGGCGGGCGGTCACAAAGTATGGATTCACAATTGTTGGCTGGTGCATTGTTTTGTAAAAGGATTCTGGGCGCAGGGGTAAACGTCTGAGGCGTTTCAGGTATAATGCCATTGGGAAAATAGTAGTTGATATTGCCGTTCGCGCGATTTCTAAAATCGCTTTCAAGCCCACCAACATGGGAAAATGTGTTTCCAGCGGAAATTGTTGCACCAAATTGTGGGTCGAAAAAACCCTGCGCCTGCCTCAACCCCGGAGGGGTTGTCAAATTAAATGGTTTGGCATTGAAATCAAAGGAAGCATTGTTTTCGTTGACGTTGCAAAGATAGTGTAGGCCTGTTGTCTGGAATGGCTCCGCACCTTCCCCTAAGCTCTGGTTGCCGCTACTCAGATTTTTGTAGGTGTTCTTACGGATAGCATTGTTGGTTTGGCCAATAAAGAAAATGTCCGTACCAAGCAAAATATGTGCATCAAATATGTCTATCGGCGCATTGTCGTCTAATTTGAACAGGTTTTCCTGCACGGTTATGTTGGTGTGCCCCCATTCCATGCGCAGCCCTGTTATGTTGCCACCAGCCAAAAACGCATCATTACCGATGTCTCCAAGTTCAAATTTATTGTTCACAATATAGCACCTGCTGCCCAGACTGCTTTGAATGCCTGTAAAGCACTCATCAAAAGTTGCGTTTGTCACGGAATAGCGGTGCGGAAGCCCTGGGTCAATGTCGGTTTTTGTCGCCCAAATACCTTGGTAGAGGTTCTTGAACAGGCAGTGATCTTGGTTGGCCTCCGAACAAGGCAGGGTAGGGCCC
>JBMOHO010000484.1:0-1780 GCA_049317805.1 Saprospiraceae bacterium | reverse complement strand
GGGTATGGCAAAACGCCGGGTACGCCTTCGCCTGATCATTTGTACGAAGACGCCTTGCTTTTGCTCGATCATGTGTCGCACGGTTATCGGGCAGAACAAATAGTACTGTACGGACGCTCCTTAGGCTCGGCACCCGCCACGCGCCTGGCCGCAGAGGGCCGCGCCAAATCCTTGATCCTCGAAACGCCGTTTGACAACCTGCACAACCTGTTTCAAGCATACATGCCCTTGCAACAGTGGTCGGTGCAGCCCGCCTTCGACCTCCCCAACGACGCTTACCTGCGCCAAACGCCTTTACCGGTACTCATTTTTCACGGCACGCGCGACCGGGTGGTGCCCTATGCCTCGGCGGCAAGGCTCAAACCCCTGCTCAAACCAAACGACCTATTTGTAACCATTCCCGGTGGGTCACACCACAACCTGGGAGAGTCGCCCCTGTACGCCGACCATTTGGCGGCATGGTTGCGGTAAAAATTCGTCCTACGAAATATACTCTCAGGACGAGTTTTTTACCGTTTGCTGATCTTGTTGTTCGAAATGGCGCGCTGTCGGGTGCATTTAAAGCGGGAAATGTCCGGATTCCGTTTGGCCAAGTGCTTTTGACTAACGCCCGAATGCACCCGTTGGCGCCAGCGTTTGAAACTGGTGGACTTCAATTCGCGGCGCATGAGCGCCACCACCTCGTTTTCGGCAAGGTTGAATTGCGCGCGGATGGCCTCGAAGGGCGTCCGGTCTTCCCAGGCCATTTCAATGATCCGGTCTATGTCAGCGGGGCTAAGCATGATGCATTAACGGCGCGGCAACGGGTGGTGTTTAGAAAAAGGCCATTTCCGTCCATTTTTATTTTTTTTCGAATCGGCCGATGCGCCATGAACAGACAGGCGCTATCTTAACCCTTTTTCCGACGTTAAAGCGACAAAACGCTCCGCAGTCATGATGTTCAGAACCATAGCTTTGCCCTTGCTCCTCGCCGGCGCCGTACAGGCCCAGCGCCCCGCGCCCGCCCCTGTCCAGACGAACCCCGTACTCATTCTGGGTGCCACCGCACACCTCGGCACTGGCCAGGTGATCGAAAACAGCGCCGTGGCGTTCGAAAACGGAAAAATCACCATGGTAGCCGACGCCACTACGATCCGACTCGACCGCAGCCGCTTCGGGCAGGTGTACGATGCCTCCGGAAAACACCTCTATCCCGGGTTCATTGCTGCCGACAGCCGACTCGGTCTGGTTGAAATTGATGCGGTGCGTTCCACCCAGGACTTCAACGAGTCGGGCGCCCTCAACCCCAATGCCCGCGCAGTCATCGCCTACAACACCGACTCTGAGGTGATCCCCACAGTTCGGAGCAACGGGATTTTGCTCACACAGGTGACGCCCATTGGCGGCCGCCTCAGCGGAACCTCCGCGGTGGTGCACCTCGACGCCTGGAACTGGGAAGACGCGGCCCTGCGCACCGACGACGGCGTGCACCTCAACTGGCCCGTTGCCCGTCCACCGCAGTTCGACCCGCAACGGCGAAACACCGAAGACGAAGATGAAGGTGCCGAAAAGCCTGCGCCCAAAGACCCGTACGACGAACAAATGCGCGAGTTGGAGCGCTTTTTTCAGGAAGCAGCGGCCTATTGCGCGGCGCCGAAACCCCTCGTTCACAATGCCCGCTTTGAAGCCATGCGCCCTGTATTGACAGGCAATCAAAACCTGTACCTGCACGCTGGTGCCGCAAAAGCCATACAGGAAGCCGTGCTGTTTGCCGAACGCTTTGGGGCAAAAGCGGTAGTGG
>JBMOHO010000483.1:0-1784 GCA_049317805.1 Saprospiraceae bacterium | reverse complement strand
AGGTAACCACCCCGACCGTTTTTTTTCCATACCAAAAACAAGTCATCGGCAGGGGAATTAAAAGGTGTACCTACATTTTGCGGCACACTCCAAGCCCCATCCTCCCAGTTGGTTTTAAAAATATCGAGTCCGCCGATGGTCGCCTGGCCGTTGCTGCTAAACCACAAGGTTTGGGTAAAGCCATCCACAAAGGGCGAAACCTCTTCGCCCCAGGTATTGATTTGCACACCCAGGTTTTGGGGCAAACTAAAGTCCAGGGTGTCTGTTTTAAGCGAACGCTCACATCGGTACAGGTCCAGACCACCCAGCGAACCCGGTCGATCACTGGCAAAATACAAAATTTCTTTGCCCGGCTCCTGGGTTACAAATGGGTGCAACACCGAGGTACCCGCCAGGTTAATATACTCCGGCAACCGGATCGGATCAGACCAGCCCTCGTCGGTGCGGTGGGTTTGGTAAATTTCACAACGCAGGGCAATGCCTTGCTTGATTTGCGCTTTCGACCGCCGCTGCGCCGTACATTGGGTACAATAAAACCGTTTCCCATCGGGCGAAAAAGCTCCACTGCCAAATCGTTTGGAAATGGCTTCCGGCAAGCCTTCTGCCCGTTCGGCCTGTTGCCATTTGTTTTCTTTTTTCAAACTGCGCATCAAAATATTGCCTTCTGCGTTCACCACCACAAAGTATAACAGCTTGTCGGAGAACGGAATGGGTGCAATTTCGATATCGTCCGAATTGATGGCAGGCGGCATCAGGTCCAACAAAAAATCGGGCAACTGTGTAGTATCTAATTGCGCTTCCTGTTCGATGGCCAAGCCGCATCCTTTTATTTCCTGCTGTACCACCACCACCAATTGGGCTTTTTCGGGCCCCTGATAATTGCGTGCAAAATTCCGAAATACCTCCGCAGCCTCCAGGTAACGGCCACATTGTTTTAAGGCGCGGCCGTATTGGATGCCCGCTTTCGCATCTTTATCGGTCAGGGCCGCAGCGCTGCGGTAACAATCGGCCGATTTTTCATAATGCCGCAAGCGAAAATAACAATCACCCGCCTGCAACATTTGGATGGTTTTTCCCCCTTTCAAACGTCCGGCGCGCTCGTATAACGCGGCTGCTTCCTCCAGGTTGCCACTGTTCAACTGGCGACCGGCCCGGTTGGTCAATACCTGCACGGATTGCGCCTGCACAGAAAAGCAGCAGCAAAAAAGGCAGCCCAACAAGGCGTATCGATGGATCATGTTAAAACGCACTGGATAATAGATCTGTGATGGTAAAAATTCCAAACAACACACTTGCAATACCATTGGTGGTAAAAAACGCAAGATTTACCCGGCTTAAATCATTGATTTTCACAATCGTATGTTGAAAAATGAGCAGCCCCAAAAAAAGCGCGGTACCTGCCCAGGCCAACCAGCCCGCTGCCTCGGGAAGCAACTGGTGTAACTGCCAGCCCGCCAGGAGCATGAAACAAGCCGTGCCAACATGCAGCAGTTCCGAGATGCGCAACGCCGTTTTCCCACCAAAAAAAGCAGGCATGGAATACAATTTTTTACTTTGATCAAAAGCGGCATCCTGCAAAGCATAAATAATGTCAAAACCGGCTACCCAGGTCAACACGGCACATCCGTACAGCACCGGAAGCCAGTCAAAATGCCCCGTAACAGCCAAATAAGCGCCTACAGGTGCCAGCGAAAGTCCCAATCCCAATACCAGATGACATAGCCAGGTAAAACGCTTGGTGTAACTATACCCCAGGACTACCAGCAAGGCAACTGGCGAAAGTA
>JBMOHO010000482.1:0-1799 GCA_049317805.1 Saprospiraceae bacterium | reverse complement strand
TTCAACCTGTCGGCCATAGCCAGCTCCGGTCTGCCGGTAAGCTTTAGCATTGTGAGTGGTCCCGCTACCATTTCCGGGAATGTGGTCACCATGAATGGTACAGCAGGTACCGTGGTGGTGCGCGCAAGCCAGGCGGGTAATGCGACGTACAATGCTGCACCTGCAGTCGACCGCCCGTTTGCAGTCACCTTGCCCGCCGCAACATTGTCGGTCAATATTGAAATCGGCACGTCCATCAGTTGCAATGGCGGTGCCAACGGATCGCTTACAGCGAGCGCGGCCAACGGTACAGCCCCGTACACGTACGCGTGGAGCAACAACGCCACCGGCACCACCATCTCAAACCTCGGCGCCGGCAATTACACCGTAACCGTAACGGCAGCAAACGGTGCTAAGGCCACCGCCGTGAAGTCGCTCAACGCACCAGCTGCACTTGCGCCCGTGTTGACCATGACCAACACCACCACCGGCAACAGCATCGGCAGCGCATCCATGAGCATCAGTGGAGGAACTGCACCGTATTACGTGGCTGTCAATGGCGGCGCACAAACCCTCTCAGACGGCACTTACCTGCGTGAAAATCTGGCTGCCGGAACCTATACTTTTGTGGTAACAGACACCCGTGGTTGCTCCAAATCGGTTTCCGGCACGGTGGCTACGATAGCGGCTAACCCGGGCTGCGACGAACCCGCCTGGAGCGCCTCTGAAGTGTACACCGATGGCAACAAGGTTTCTTTTAACGGTAACCTGTACCGCGCCAACTGGTGGACGCAAGGCAACAACCCGGCCCAAAACAGCGGTCAATGGCAGGTTTGGACCCTCCTCAGTCCTTGTACTGCCGGCGGCAACGTGGCCCCGCAGGTCGCTTTTCTTTCGCCCATCGGAAAGGTGCGCTTCAGCACACCGGGCGCCATTACCATGACCGCGACTGCAACGGACGTGGACGGCACAATCGCTTCAGTGATTTTCAACATCAACGGCCAGCAACTCACCGGCGTAGCTTCCGGCAACCAATACACCGTCACCTGGACGCCAACGGCTTTTGGCGCTTATCCGCTGACCATCACGGCCAAAGACAACAGCAACGCCACCACGCCCGTTTCCACCACCATCGTCGTGGAACAAATCAATGTGCAATCGGGCGATTTCATCATCACCCAGGAGGAATTCAACACCATTTTCCCTTACCGATATGGCGTAAATATCCAGACGGGTCAGATTGATCCGGCAAAAGACTTTTTCTCGTACGAAAACCTGAAAACGGCGGTTGACCGCATGGGCGACATCAGTTGCACGTTCGAGCGCCGCACCGGCACCAACCTCTACCGCGTCACCCGAACCAATTTGGTGACTGGTCAGCAGCAGGTGATCCGTTTGGATGCTGAATTCAACGCATCGTATAACTTAGGCAAGCCCATCATCACCAAGGTGGTTGATTACGGCAGTTTTGTAAACGAAGGGGACTTCCAGACGCGTCGCCGCGAAATGGCCGCTTTCCTCGCCAATATTTCGCAGGAAACCACCGGTGGCTGGCCAACAGCGCCCGGTGGACAATATGCATGGGGACTGTATTTCCGCGAGGAAGTGGGCTATGAAAACAATCCGGGCGCCCTGGGTTACCGCGACGAAGGCAACACCAACTATCCGCCAGCACCAGGCAAATCGTACCACGGCCGAGGCCCGATTCAGTTGAGCTGGAATTACAACTATGGTCAGGTGAGCGAGTTCCTGTACGGAAACAAAGACACCTTGCTGAAGACCCCCGAAAAGGTTACGCAAGACGGCGCCCTGGCTTTCCA
>JBMOHO010000481.1:0-1813 GCA_049317805.1 Saprospiraceae bacterium | reverse complement strand
CATTTGTTTAAATCGGTGGCATTTATCAAACCACCCAAAATTCATCATTCATCATTCATCATTCATCATTCCAATACTTCGCTTTAATTGGAGCCGCTGGCTATATCGCCCCACGCCACCTAAAAGCCATAAAGGACACAGGCAATCAATTAATTGCCGCATATGACCCCAACGACTCCGTAGGCATCCTCGATTCATACTTCCCCGAAGCCAGTTTTTTCACCGAATTCGAACGTTTCGACCGGCACCTGGAAAAATTAAAACGCCAGGGCAACCCGATACACTACCTGAGCATCTGCTCCCCCAATTACCTGCACGACGCCCACATACGCTTTGGATTGAGAAATGGCGCAAACGTCATCTGCGAAAAACCCCTCGTACTCAATCCCTGGAACGCCGAAGCACTGATGGAAAATGAAGCCGAAACCGGCAATAAAGTGTTCACCATCTTGCAACTGCGGTTACATCCGGAACTGGTTCAATTAAAAAACAAGCTCCAACACACCGGAACCAAGCATCAGGTGGAACTCACCTACATCACGGCACGCGGACAGTGGTACTACACCAGTTGGAAAGCAGAAATGGCCAAATCCGGCGGCATCGCCACCAACATTGGCATCCATTTTTTTGACTTGTTGCTCTGGTTGTTCGGCCCGCTCCAATCCATGGAAGTACACCAGCATACCCACGACCGGGCTGCCGGATACCTCGAACTCCAACATGCACAAGTGCGGTGGTTTATGAGCATCAATGCGGATACCCTGCCCGAAAACCATAAAAAAGCACAAAAACGGACATTTCGGTCCATTACCATCGCCGGACAAGAAATAGAATTCAGCGATGGCTTCTCAGACTTACATACCAAAAGTTATGAAGCCGTGCTCCAGGGTGCCGGATTTGGCATCGACACGGTGCTGCCTGCGATCGAAATGGTACACCAAATACGTACAGCCATACCAAAGCTTGAAAGTGATCAACAGCACCCATTCGTGCAATTGCCACAAAGCCCACACCCGTTCCAGTAGGAAGCGCCTAAGTCTACCATTTTTTAAAGTACAACCCGTTTAGCCTTGTTTAGCCTCTTCAAAAAAACAACTGCTGCTGCCCCAATGGGCTATGCAGGCCTTCAGGTAGATATGCATTCCCATATCTTACCCGGCATTGACGACGGCGCACCCGACCTGGAAACAAGTGTACGCTTGATAAAAGGCTTAATGCAACTCGGCTTCGAGGCATTTATCGCCACCCCACACATCTACCAGGAACTCTACCCCAATACCAACGAAACCATTGAGGCAGCACTCCAGGATACCCGGATCGCCCTAAAACAAGCAGGGATACAGGTGCATTTGGAAGCCGCCGCAGAATACATGCTGGACGATCATTTCGAACAACTGCTCGAAACCACACCATTGCGTACCTTGCCTGGCAATCGGGTACTCATCGAAATGTCGCCTTTATCGGCCCCACCCAACCTTGATTATATCCTGTTTCGCATGCAGTTAAAAGGATATGTACCCTTGATCGCACACCCGGAACGGTATTTATTCGTAAAAACCAACAAAGCGCGGTACCACGACTGGCACGACCGCGGATACGAACTACAACTCAACCTGCTCTCGATGACCGGGTATTATGGACCAAGCGTACGCGACCTGGGAAGCTACCTGTTGAAAAACAAATTGGTGCATTTTGCTGGCACCGATCTACACCATACCAAACACCTCGAACTATTGGAAAAAACGATGAAAGATAAAAATCTCCAAAAGTTGATTCAATATGAAGGGTTACAAAATAAAAAGTTGTTTCAAAA
>JBMOHO010000480.1:0-1817 GCA_049317805.1 Saprospiraceae bacterium | reverse complement strand
CGGTTTTGCGGGCTCCGATGCAGACCTGGCGGAACTGGCGCGCCTCCTGAAAAGCAAATGCGCCAGTGGCGGCAATGCCAAAGACGGCGAAATCATCCTGCAGGGAGACCACCGGGAAAAGGTGCTGAAACTGCTCCTCGAACAAGGTTACACCAAAACCAAAAAAGCGGGCGGATAAATGCCGCTTGCCTAAATTCCAGCTTACATGTCTACATGGCGGTTTTTCCTGCTCCTCGCTGGCGCAATGGCTTTGGCCACCCAGTGCAACCCTCCTAAAAAATCCCCCGCTACGCCCGGCAAACCGATCACCCCGGGTGCCGGAAAACCCACCACACCCACCAATCCGCCTGTGGATACCGTGGCCTGGAAGCCGGGCCAAAAGCCGGATCAACAGCCTGGACGCGATAAAGTAGACGGCCCCTATCGGATTGCCTTGCTGCTGCCGTTCCTGACTAACCAGTACAGCGCCACCGTCCCGGAAAAAAGCGAACTCGCGCTCCAGTTTTATGCCGGCGCCAGACTGGCTGCCCAACAACTGTCGACAACAGGCGGACCGAATCTGAAAATCGACGTGGTGGATTCTCAACTCAGCGATGCAGAGTTCCAGTCCGCACTCACCAATCCTTTGCTCAAAGACGCCCAGGTGATCATCGGCCCTGCCCGGGCATCACACGTGGGTTTGCTGTCGGCCCAGGCCATCGCGCGCCGGCAAATTCTCATTTCGCCCATGACGCCCAGCAGCGAACTGGTCAAAGGTTTTCCTGATTTTCTGCAAACCAGCCCCTCGTTGCGCGCGCATTGTGAAGCCATTGTGCGCCATGTGGCCCGCAAACACGACCCGGCAGTGGTAACCCTGTTGTGCAAACAAAAAGAGTCGGACCGGTTGCCGTATTTCCAGCAGGCACAAGTTAAGCGCGGCGGAGCGCCTTTTCGAGAGTTGATTTTGCCGGACAATACCGCCGATTTTTCGCAGGTTTCCCTCAAATCTTACATCCAACCCGGCAAAACCAGCGTGTTTATTGTGCCCAGTTGGGCCAGTCAGGACTTCATCAACAGCCTGCTGCGCAAACTCAAAGCCGACAAGGCCAATGTGGAAGTGTATGGCATGCCGCAATGGGCCGATTTTGAAAATATTGAACCCGAATTTTTAACGGCCAACAGGGTGCACATTCCAAAGTCCAATTACATGGATTACAACCGTGCGGACATCAAAGCTTTCCAAAAAGCTTTTTTAGACGCGTATGGCACCATTCCGAACGACGACGCATTCAACGGGTACGATGTGGTGTTGTTTGCCGGTACCCAACTCAAACAATACGGCCTTTCGTTTCCTGAAAAACTAAACAAACAGGCCTACAAGGGTCTTCGCAGCGAATACCAGTTCCAACCGGTTGCCGGCGGCCAAATCCTGGATGCGGGCAACCGCAACTTTGATTACCAGGAAAATGTTTTCCTGCACATCCTGCGTTTTGACAAATACGGCTACATACCCGTCTACTAAACTCCTCAACTCCTAAACTCCTAAACTCCTAAACTCCTAAACTCCCCTTGACGCCTACACGCGAACAAAAAATACGCCTTGCGGCCAGGAACACCCAGCCCGACTTAACCGTGGTGCTGGAAAACATCTTTGATTCGTTGAACATCAGCGCTGTCATGCGCTCTTGTGATGCGGTGGGCATTCGCGAAATTTTTGTGGTGTACACCCAGGACTACCTGACGCGCCGCGGATTGATTCGCGGTAAAAAAACCTCAGCGGGTACGTTCAAATGGATTGATGTGTATGTGTTTGACAACCTAGCGGATTGCTTTGCGCC
>JBMOHO010000479.1:0-1823 GCA_049317805.1 Saprospiraceae bacterium | reverse complement strand
ACATTTTGCGGTTTTGCGGTTTAATTTTTAATTTTTTAAATGTACAATGTACAATTTTAAATCGCCCTACGGCTTACTCCACAGCGCGGTCGGTCGCCCCCTCCCTCCCCTGCGCCGCTCCGCCGCCTCCACGCCCCCTTTTGCTCAATCGATAGCCGAAGCGGACAAACCACCTCACTGGGAGGACGCGGCGACGCGGAAACCATAGTTGCCGTAGCGGTGGCCCGGACCGCGGTAGTGGCGGCACGACACGCGGCAGTTCCCGGCGTAGAGGCTCCAGCTGCCGCCGCGGAGCACGCGGACCGAGCCCTCCGCCGGGCCGGTTGGGTTACTGACAGGCCCTGAAGGGTAATCGCCATACCAGTCGGCGCACCATTCCCACACGTTTCCGCTCATGTCGTACAGCCCCAACTGGTTCGGTTTTTTGCCGCCTACGGGATGGGTTTTGCTGCCCGAATTGGCATCGTACCAGCCCACTTCATCCAGGTCATTGCTGCCTGCATAGATGAAATGGTCTTTAGCCCCTTTTTCACCGCCTCGGGCAGCGTACTCCCACTCGGCTTCGGTGGGCAAGCGGTAATTGTTGCCTGGAAAACGGGCGTTCAATTTTTTCAGGAATTCCTGGCAATCATGCCAATTCACTTGCTCTACGGGCAGCAGGTCGCCTTTGAAATGCGAAGGATTGGTGCCCATGATATCTTGCCACAACTGTTGGGTTACCGGGTATTTTGCTATTTCAAAATCGGACAGGGTTACGGCATGGCCACCTTTTCCGTCTTCACTGCCCATCTGGAATGTGCCGCCTTTAACAGAAACCATATTGGGCAAGCCTTGTCGGCGGGTCGCTTCCTCGGCTTGCTGCTTCGCTTCGGCGGCTTCGGCGCGGGCGCGTTCCTGTTTCTGTCGGGCATGGTCAGCGGCTTCTTCAAGCGCCAGTTCCTGAAGTCTTTGTTGCTTTCTCAGCCGGCGGTTGTGGGTTTCAGCGTCTTCGAGGATGCGCACGATGCCGCGGGCCACGTCATTGAAACCGAGTTCGGGTTTTTTCCAGTGCTCGTCTGCATACACGGGTTTTGCGTCGGTGGGTAGGGCTTGCAGTTTCTTGATTTCGTGGTGATGATTCCACAGGCAGTCGTGCAAAATGACCGGTACCACCACATTTTCCTGGCGCTCATGGCCGTCTAATGCCTCGCGCAGTTCCACGCTTTTGATGTAGTCAGACTCGAAAAAATAGTCGGAAATCAAAAGCAGCACTACGTCAGCCGTTTTCAGGTTGCCGCGAATCTCCCGATCCCATTCCTTCCCGCCGGTAATCTCCCGGTCATACCACACCTCTACGCTGTTGCTGTGAGCCAATGGCGTGAGTTTTCTGCGCAGCAGTTCCAACGCTTCGCGGTCTTCGCGGGCATAACAGATGAAAATTTTAAAGGGGTCGGCAGACATGCAGCGTCAAATGGTTGTCAGGGTGTAAAGGTAAGGCAAAATATGCCAGCGATGGGGGTGATGGTTGTGCGCCCGATGTCGTCAACTTACGGTTTTTTAGCGGCCTCTGAGAGGCCCAAGGTTGGTAGAAAAACCAGGCGTATTTCACAGGGCCTCTGAGAGGCCCAAGGTTTGTTGGGCTCGCAGCCATCGTATCGGTAAGCGCACAACGGCAAAGAAGTTTCCTCGCCCTTCGGGCTCGGAATGACAGGGGGCCGTATAGGGTAAAAGAGGGATAACGCTCGGCCCCTCACACGAACGGTGATCAAAAGGCCATCGTACCCGTCCATGTGAGGGGCCAAGGGTTACCTCCCCCTTTTTTATTAAAAAGCGCCTGTCATTCC
>JBMOHO010000478.1:0-1824 GCA_049317805.1 Saprospiraceae bacterium | reverse complement strand
TACTGCCGGACTGCATTTCACCGAAACGGTGCTAAACAGCCTGTCGGAAAAAGGCATCGAAACCACGCAAGTAACCCTCCATGTGGGCGCCGGCACATTTAAACCGGTGCAGGCCGACACCATGGCCGGGCATGAGATGCACGGAGAATACATTGATGTGCATGTCGACATGTTGCGCAAACTCATCGGACATTTGCCAAGGACAGTGGTGGCGGTGGGCACCACCAGCATGCGCACCCTGGAGTCGCTGTATTGGTTGGGTGTGCAAATGCTTCAGCAGCCAGACCGGTCGTTGGGCGGTTTGCAGGTGGCACAGTTTGAACCATACGACCATCCTTCAGAAGTACCATTGGCAGACGCCCTGACCGCCCTGCTGACCGCTATGGAAACACAAGGCCAGGTGCATTTGCTCGCCCGAACGCACCTGATGATTGCGCCTGGATATCGGTTTCGCGTCGTGGAAGGCCTCATTACCAATTTTCATCAACCACAAAGCACCTTATTGCTGTTGGTGGCGGCGTTTATCGGACCGGACTGGCGAGCGGTGTACCAGCACGCCCTGGATCATTCGTATCGTTTTTTGAGTTACGGCGACAGCAGCCTGTTGTGGAAAGCCGGCTGATTCACGTACCTTTACCGGACAGAAAAAACGTTTGCCATGCATTACTACCACCTTGGCCAGATACCGCCGAAGCGACACACGCAATTCCGCAAGCCCGACGGCAGTTTGTACCACGAGGAGCTTTTCAGTACCGAGGGTTTCAGCGACAATTACGCGCTGCTGTACCATTGCAACGCACCGACGCAGATCATCCAGGTGGGTGAGCCGTATAGTGTGGCGGCCAAAACCATCCACGACAAGCAACTCAAACACCGCTGTCTGAAAGGCTTTGAAGTGGCACCCGAGGCCGATTACCTGAAGTCGCGCAAGCCGGTTTTGAAAAACGACGATTGCCAGATTACCCTGGCTGCGCCTCAAAACAGCATGGATGGCTATTTTTTCAAAAATGCGGATGCAGATGAGGTTATTTTCATCCATGAAGGTTCTGGCAGCCTCCACACCATGTACGGCAAACTGCCTTTTGGATACGGCGACTACGTGGTGGTACCCCGGGGCACTACTTATCAATTGCATTTTGATACGCCTTACAACCGCCTTTTCATTGTGGAGAGTTACGGGCCCATCACAACCCCCAAACGGTACCGCAACGCTTTTGGACAGTTGCTGGAGCATTCACCGTTTTGCGAACGCGACATCCGCAAGCCTCAAGACCTTGAGACGCACGACCAAAAAGGCGACTTCCTGTTTTACATCAAAAAACAGGACAACATTTACCCCTATCAGTACCTGAACCACCCGTTTGACGTCATTGGCTGGGACGGGTTTGTGTACCCATACGCTTTTTCAATCCACAACTTTGAGCCCATCACCGGGCGTGTGCACATGCCGCCGCCCATTCACCAGACATTTGACGGCCGCAATTTTGTGATCTGTTCTTTTGTGCCGCGCTTGTTCGACTACCATCCGCAGGCCATACCGGCACCGTACAACCACTCTAACATAGACTCCGACGAGGTGCTTTATTACGTAGACGGCGACTTCATGAGCCGCAAACACGTAGAGCGGGGCATGATCACCCTACACCCCGGCGGCATTCCACACGGGCCACATCCGGGAACTGTGGAAAAAAGCATCGGGGCCAAAGAAACCCATGAACTGGCTGTCATGGTGGATACCTTCCACCCTTTGCTCATGACTGAATACGCAGTAGCGGTGGAAGAACCGAATTACCTGAAAATGCTGAAACAGAAAACGCAGAAAAC
>JBMOHO010000477.1:0-1833 GCA_049317805.1 Saprospiraceae bacterium | reverse complement strand
CAAACCTCCCTTAACCTCCCTTCCTCTGCGGTCAAAAAACCGCCGAAGGCGGCCAAACCTCCCTTAACCACCCCTCCTCTGTGGTCAAAAAAAACCGCCGAAGGCGGCAAATACCTGCCGAAGGCGGGAACTAAATAGTTGCCTTTTTGTACGACGCCACGGTTTTGGCCAACCCGGTTGCCGGATCGGTGGGTTTGAGGCCGAAGGTTTTTTCAAATTTTTCGGATGACAGCACATAATCCTGCGTGTATTGGTAGTTCATTTCGGCAAACTCACCGAGCAAGGGGTTGAACAGGCCGATGAGGCGCAGCATGAATGCGGAAACCGATTGTTGTCCGGCCTTGACGCCGAAGGCTTCCGCGCTGCGGCGCACCCATTCCTCTCCGGTCCAACGTTCGGCGGACGTGGGCAGGTGCCATTCCTGGCCCAGGGCGCGGTCGTCGGTGCCCAAGATGGCCAAGGCCGGGCCGATGTCGTCGGTGAACATAAACGTGTGCACTTTTTTCGGGTTGCCAAACCACATGGCTTTTTGGCCTTTGGCGTGCCGGTCGAACACAATGTTGTTCAGGATGCTGTTGGTGCAATGGGGGCCGTAAAAGTCGGCTGAACGGCCGACGGTGGCGCGGAGGCCCCGTTTTTGCATGGCATTGCGCAACATGTTCAGGATGTCGGCGCGCACTTTTCCTTTTTTCGAATTGGGGCGCAGCGGCTGGTCTTCGCGCATGACGCCATTGACGGAGCCGTAAGCGTACACATTGTCCATGAACACCAGCTTGCTGCCGTGGGCCATGCAGGCTTCTATGGTGTTGGACATGACGATGGGCCAATCACGCTGCCATACCTTGATGTTGTAATCCAGCCCCACAACCAAGTACACGGTTTCCGAACCGGCCAGGGCGCGCAGCAATTCTGCGGCGTCCAGCACATTTGCTTTGGTGTGTTCCCAGGGCCCTTTGCCCGCGCTGCGGCCCACGCCGCGAACGGGGAGTCCTTTTGAGGTGAGGGAAGCTGCCAGGCCAAGCCCGCTGATGCCGTTGATGCCGAGGATGGTGTGCATTTTTCAGTTTTGAGTTTTGAGTTTTGAGTTGGGTTTCAGGTTTGGTTTTTTTGCCTGTGTTGAGCAATAGCCCTCTCGAAAATCAAAAGTACTCAAAACCCACAACTCAAAACTCAAAACTCAAAACTGAATATTAGAACCATTTGCCCACTATCGGGAGCGACTTCCGGTAGTGCCAGGCCAGGATAAGGCTGCCGACAAACACCGCGACAGCTAAGAAGAAGAGTGTGCCGCCGTCGCCCTGGCTTTCGATGCCGAGGATGGTGAGGTGTGAGAGGATGGCGCCGCTCATGACGCCCATGGCCAGCACGGCGCCGATGCCGGTGGTGGGCGGATACAGGATGAGCAGGGAGGCGATGAGTTCTACGATGCCTGAGCCGATGCGGCCGTACGGTTCGGTACCTAATTTGGTGAATATTTCGACGCTTTCGGGTGCGCCGGTGAATTTGAAGTACAGGGTTTGCAACAGGATGCCCGCAACGATGATGCGGATGATCCACAGAATGGTGTTGTTCATTATAAACAGAGGGTTTGGTGTATATTGTGGTGGCAAAGGTGCGGCTATGTGGTAGGAATCGGTTGTCCGCGCGGCAACATTTGGATCAACTCGCCACAAAAAAATGTGCCTACCTTTGTGTTTCATATCCTTGCTGATGCACCGAATCATTGCAATTGCTTTTTTGAACCTGGCGCTCGTGCTGAGTTGCCGCAACAGTGTGGTGCCGGAAGCTCCGCAGGCTTCGGCAGACAAGGTTGCCTCCGACACGTTGACGGCC
>JBMOHO010000476.1:0-1838 GCA_049317805.1 Saprospiraceae bacterium | reverse complement strand
TATACGGCCCAACAGGCATTGGGCCATTCAGCGGCGACGCACAACTGCCCGACATCATCGTAACGCCTCCTCAAAATGATGTCATCAGCGTGGAAGGACTACTGGTCGATTGCAATCAACAGGCGGTGTCAGATGGATACGCGGCTATTTGGGTCAATGACTACCAATATGGCACGTTTGCTTTTACGGATGCCAATGGCCACTTCAGTGTAGCTTTTCCCGTTTGCCCGCCTATCTACAACATCAAAGTGGTTGGTTTAGACCTGACCAGCGTGAACAAGAGCGATACTTTTTACATCTACAACCCTACAGCATTGGTGGATGTAGGTACCCTAACCGCTTGTACCGCTCTTGACCAGTATTTTAGACTGAAGATCAATGGCAACCAGTATTTATTGCCTTATTGCGGTGGCATACGCTACGACACGCTCGGCGGATCTGGTTACACCTATATATCAGGAGAAGGCAACACCCTGGGATTTGGGTATTTGACTTTTCCATCGGATGCCCAAACCGGTACATTTAATGTTACGTCTTTTGTTGGATTTGGCATCAACATGGATTTCACCATTGCCCCCAATCTGAACGCCACGATAACCACTTACGGCCCGGTTGGACAGTACATTGAAGGCAATGTACTGGGTACCGTTGTGAACACACAAGGACAAACCGTAAACATAGATGGACAATACCGGGCGCTGCGGTCGCAGTAAGTTGATGAATTACAAGTAAAAACGATGCTGCGCAAACGGGGGTTTGCGCAGCATCCCTGGTTTAAACCAAATACCCGCGTACGGCCTCGACGGCTTCCTTCAACTTCGACGCGTCGGTTCCGCCTGCCGTGGCAAAAACCGGCTGGCCGCCGCCGCCGCCTTTGAGGAATTGTTGGGCCAGCTCCCGGACGATGGCGCCCGCGTTGAGGCCCCGCGATTTCACCAGGTCTTCGCTGATTTTGACGGTGAGCATGGGCTTGTCGTTGCTGATGGAGCCAAAAGCCACCACCGCGCTGCCAAGCTCGCGTTCCAGTTCAACAGCCAGGTTTTTCAGCGCATTGGCGTCTTGAATGGGCAGCACCGCGGCCACAAACCGGATTCCGTTGACGTCTTCCGCCTGTGTGCGCAAGCCCTCGCGCAGGCCGTTGGCTTGTTGTTGAATCAAACCTTCGTTCTCTTTTTTGAGGCGTTTGTTTTCTTCGTGTAAATCGGCGACCGCTTTGCCAATCTCTTTGACCTTGACAATGTCTTTGATGAAGGCAAATTCCTTTTCCAGCCCCGTCAGGTAGGCTTCTACCGCCAACCCGGTGATGGCTTCAATACGCCTCACCCCGGCGGCCACAGCGCTTTCGCTCCTGATTTTGAATAGCCCGATCTGCCCGGTTTGTTTTACGTGGCAACCCCCACACAGTTCGCGCGAGTAAGCCGGGTCAAAAGTGATCATGCGCACCGTTTCACCGTATTTTTCACCAAAAAGCATCATGGCACCGGCGGCGCGGGCTTCTTCAATGGGCAGGTTGCGGGCTTCTTCAAGGGAAATGTTTTCCCTGATTTTTTCGTTCACGATGCGTTCGATTTCGGCGATTTCTTCGTCGGTCACCTTTTGGAAATGGGCAAAGTCGAAGCGCAGGGCGTTTTCGTCCAGATACGAGCCTTTCTGCTGCACGTGTGTGCCCAGCACCTGTCGCAGGGCGGCATGCATGAGGTGGGTAGCTGAGTGGTTGTTTTCGGTCAGGCGGCGTTTGCGGGCATCCACGAGGCAGTGCACAGTGGCGTCTTCAATGCGGGTGGGTACCTTGTCTATGATGTGTATGACCAGGTCGTTCTCTTTTTTGGTATCCAGCA
>JBMOHO010000475.1:0-1847 GCA_049317805.1 Saprospiraceae bacterium | reverse complement strand
GCTTGTAGACAAGGCGCTTGCTCGGGAATTTATTTCCGAACAAGCGCTTTGTTGCATTAACCCGCATCAGACTTTCAACACCCCCCGAAACCCCCTTGCGGCGTAGTAGGATTCAGCACCGTTGTGGTACACAAAAACGGTATCGAAGCGGCGGTCGCAAAAGAGGGCACCGCCAAGTTTTCTGATGCTGGGCGGTGTGGCTACCCAACTCGATGTTTTGGTATCGAAGTTGCCCAGTTTTTGCAAGGCACGGTATTGATCTTCTGTCAACAGGTCAACGCCCATAGCCGCAGCTACATCCACAGCGTTGTCAACGGGTTTGTTTTCTTTCCTCGACGCCCACGCATCAGCGTCGAAACACAGGCTCCTTCTGCCTTTGGGGCTTTCCGCTGCACAATCGCAAAAAATGTACTCGCCTGTTTTTTCATCAAAATCAATGACATCTGGCTCACCGCCCGTTTCCTCCATGATGCCGAGCGACCACAGTTTTTCCGGTTGATCTTCCAGCTTAGCCAGCACATGGGCCCATGCAAGACCCTTGTGGCGTTCCGGATTTTTTTCAAAACGCACTTGCAAAGTGTGGAGGAGCGCCTTGCTTTGCGCTGTTGACAAATGGTTGTGGTTGCGCATCATGTAAGGGTTACAGTTTTGAAACCATCGTATTTTAGTACAAATATAGGCTTACTGTAAAGCAGCGCCGCGCTAAACCGGGCAGTATTTTTTTTGTTTTTGGAAAAAAGGTCAACCTTTGTGCTCCATCCTTTCAACCATTAACGCCCCTTGTCTTATCAATATTTAACATACGGAGCCCAGGTAAGCGCCGACAGCGTGCGGCTGTTGCTCGAACACCAATTAGAGCAGGCCCCAACCCTTCGGCCCACGCCGGTGTGCATTTGGGGCAAACACGGCATAGGCAAAACAGAGCTGGTGCGCCACCTTGCCCAGGA
Organism: Saprospiraceae bacterium; assembly: GCA_049317805.1. Classification (GTDB taxonomy): domain Bacteria; phylum Bacteroidota; class Bacteroidia; order Chitinophagales; family Saprospiraceae; genus M3007. Next base: position 900 of record JBMOHO010000475.1, on the reverse strand, counting down.
AAAAAATATCCCATTAGTCTACATCGCACCCGCCCAGTTTGAAGAGATGGGCGACCTTATAGGGATGCCCCGCCTCGACTCGGCGTCCGGGCAACGCACCGTAACCCGTTTTGCCCCGCCAGCCTGGACGCCCACGGCCGATGGGCCGGGTATTTTGCTGCTCGACGATTTTAACCGCGCCGACGACCGCATCCTCCGCGGCATCATGCAGTTGTTGCAATATTACGAACTGGTATCGTGGTCGCTGCCGCCGCGCTGGCTCATTGTGCTGACGGCCAACCCCGACGGTGGCGACTACTCTGTGACCACCCTGGATGACGCCATGCTCAACCGCATGTTGCACGTCACCATGACTTTCGACGTAAACGCCTGGGCGCGTTGGGCCGAACAGGCTGGCGTAGACTACCGGGGCATCCACTTTGTACTCGCTTACCCCGAACTCATGAGCGGCCGACGCACCACGCCGCGCTCTTTGGTGCAGTTCTTTCAGGCCCTCACCGTGTTTGACCGGCTGGAAGAACACCTCCCCCTGCTCAAAATGCTGGGCCAGGCCACGCTGGATACCGAAACCATTGAAGCGTTTATTCAGTTTGTTCACCTGCGCCTCGATCGCCTGCCCGGCCCCACCGAAATACTGGAAACCCCCGATTTTGACGCCATGGAAAAACGCATCAGCAGGCTGGTGCGCGATGGCGAAACCCGCCGCATGGACATGCTCTCGCTCCTCGTGGGGCGCATCAACAACCACTTGCTTGGCCGAAAATCGGGCTTGAGCACCCAGGAAACCGAAAACCTCAAACGCTTTATTTTGTCGGAAGAGCTGCCCAACGACCTGCGGCTGGCCATGGCCCAGGAACTCACTGCCACCCGAAAACCCGAACTGATGCACCTGTACAGCAT
>JBMOHO010000474.1:0-1860 GCA_049317805.1 Saprospiraceae bacterium | reverse complement strand
ATTTCGGCCAGTTCGATGTTTCTCTGGTCGTGGCCTTGCAGGAATTGATCCAGGTCTGGCACAACGTTGCGCATGTCGTCCAAATTGATGTTCGGGCGCAACAGAATGGTCGACAGTTTCACCTTTTGTCGGGTCGCCGAGCTCTCTTTCGACTCCAAATACTGGTTGATTTGCTCCGGGGCAATGCTGTAGTCTTCCAAAAAGCGCTCGATGGCCTCAGCAGCAGCTTTTTTAACCAGCACCTTTTCCATCCGCTCTTCCGCGCCGATTACCCCTAGCTTGTGCGCCAATGGAGTCAAACGCAGATCGGCGTTGTCCTGGCGCAGCAAAATGCGGTATTCTGCCCGTGAGGTAAACATGCGGTAAGGCTCCTGGGTGCCTTTGTTCACTAGGTCATCGATCAATACACCGATGTATCCTTCCGAACGTTTGATGATCAGCGGCTCCTCCTCCTGAATGGCCAAATGGGCGTTGAAACCCGCCATCATGCCTTGGCAGGCGGCTTCTTCATACCCCGTGGTGCCGTTGATTTGTCCGGCAAAAAACAGATTTTTCACCAACCGGGTCTCCAGCGTCAATTCCAACTGGGTCGGCGGAAAATAATCGTATTCAATGGCGTAGCCGGGTCGAAACATTTTGACGTTTTCAAAACCCGGAATCAGGCGCAGCGCCTTGTATTGCACATCTTCTGGCAAGGAAGACGAAAAGCCGTTGACATAAATTTCGCAGGTATCCCAGCCTTCGGGTTCTACAAACAACTGATGCCGATCCTTATCCGCAAAACGGTTGATTTTGTCCTCTATCGAAGGGCAATAACGTGGCCCCAAACCCTGAATGCGCCCGTTGAACATGGGCGAGCGGTCAAAGCCCGTTTTCAACATCTCGTGTACCTCCGGGCTGGTATAGGTCACGTGGCAAGGCAATTGTTTGGTAATCGGCGGCGTATCGGTGTAGGAAAATTCGCCGGGTTGTTCGTCGCCGGGTTGAGCTTCCATCACGGCGTAGTTGAGCGTGCGGCCATCTACGCGGGGCGGAGTGCCGGTTTTCATGCGTCCGGCTTCAAACCCCAGCTCGACCAATTGTTCGGTGATGCCTTTGGCGGCACTTTCGCCCGCGCGGCCACCGCCGAGTTGTTTTTCACCGATGTGGATGATGCCATTGAGGAAGGTGCCGTTGGTGAGTACCACCGCTTTGGCGGGTATTTCGAGGCCCATGCTGGTAATCACGCCGCGCACAATGCCGCCGCGAATGACCAGGCTGTTGACCATGTCTTGCCAAAAATCTACATTGGGATGCGCTTCCAGCATATTCCGCCACTTGCGCGCGAACAACATGCGGTCGCTTTGTGCCCGCGGGCTCCACATGGCAGGGCCTTTGGAGCGATTGAGCATGCGGAATTGCACCATAGTATGGTCGGTCACAATCCCGGAATAGCCCCCCAACGCGTCGATTTCCCGCACAATCTGCCCCTTGGCTACCCCGCCCATGGCTGGATTGCACGACATTTGGGCGATGGTTTGCATGTTCATCGTCACGAGGCACACTTTGGAGCCCAAATTTGCTGCGGCCACCGCGGCTTCACAACCGGCATGGCCCGCCCCCACTACTATCACATCGTATTCGGGAAACATCAATCGCTATTTTTCAGGACGCAAAGTTAATAAAAGGTATGGTTTTCATGCTATTGAACAGTAAAATGGGGGAAAACGTTCGGTGGGGTATTCCGATGTTGATAGAGATAAAACTTATGAGTTCATGCACTAGTGATAGATTAGCCTTGAACTAGCAGCTCATATAACCATTGTCTTTTCAGAAAAATCATGTAAATTTGTGTAAATGACTGTTCAGATGATCAATACC
>JBMOHO010000473.1:0-1861 GCA_049317805.1 Saprospiraceae bacterium | reverse complement strand
GACCGCCGTGAATTCAAGGCCAAAGTAATTGGCACAGACCCTTCAACAGACCTGGCGCTGGTCAAAATTGATGCTTCCGACTTGCCTTATATGCCGCTCGGCAATTCCGACAACGCCAAAGTAGGCGAATGGGTGGTGGCCATCGGCAACCCCTTCAACCTGGCCAGCACCGTAACTGCGGGTATTGTGAGCGCCAAAGGCCGCGACATCCATATTGTAAAAGACAAGGCGCCGATCGAGAGTTTTATCCAGACCGATGCCGTGGTTAATCCCGGCAACAGTGGCGGCGCACTGGTGAATCTGAACGGAGAATTGCTCGGGATCAACACCGCCATCGCTTCGCCCACAGGCGTATTTGCAGGATATGCGTTTGCCATCCCGTCCAATCTCGTGGCCAAAGTCGTGGAAGACCTGCGTCAATATGGCGTGGTGCAAAGAGGCTACCTGGGTATCATCATCCGCGACCAGCCACCGGGTAAAGGACAAAAACTGACCGCGGGAGTTTATGTTGACAGTCTGGCCGAAAACAGTTCCGCGGGGGCAGCGGGGGTCAAGCCGGGCGATGTCTTGATCAAAATCGATGGCCAAGCCGTGAATGCTGCACCGGAATTGCTGGAAATTGTAGGCAAACACCGTCCGGGCGACCGCCTAAATCTGACCGTATTGCGTCAGGGATCGGAGCGTGATTTCAACGTGATCTTGAAAAATCGCACCGGGAATACCGATGTGGTGAAAAAGCAGGATGCATCGGCCGTGCTCAATACCCTGGGCGCGGAATTTGAAGCCCTTTCCAAAAGCGAAGCCAAGAAGCTCGGCATCGAGGCCGGCGTGCAGGTGAAAAATCTGAGCGTAGGTAAACTGGCCAACCAGACCGATATCCGGGAGGGATTCGTGATTACCAAAGTGAACAATCAGGACGTAACAAGCGTAGACGAACTGAGCAATTTGCTCCAAAACGCCAAAGGCGGAGTGATGCTTGAAGGCGTTTATCCGAACAACCCTGATCGGGTATTTTACTACGCTTTTGGACTATAGTACCGATAAAATTTTTAAAATGCTGGTTTCTTAGGATTTTTGCCGCCGCGTCATTGCATTATTGCCTTGGCGCGGTTTTTTTCTAACCGAAAAAACATTCCGCAATGAGCACTCCGATCAGCACCCTTGTCTTTTTTTTACTTTGGCGTTACTATTGACCCATTGCCAACGAAGTGAATCAGATAAGGTGGAGCATATAAACACTTCGCCTGTAATGCGGGACCAGTCGGAAACGCCCTCCAGTTTGACACATTTCAAAGCAGCCGAGCAACAACTGGCGATTGGGCAGTATATTTATGCGGCCACCCAGCTGGATAAGGGCATTGTGGCATTTCGCATTGAAACCGGAAAACTAAGCGGGGTACATGCCGCACATGCCAACCACGCCATCGATGTACTCACCCGTTTGCGCAAAATACTCCGACATGGAGAGGCCATTTCAACCGATGATTTACACCTTGCCATCCTTACAGCCATGGAGTCTGAGCCTAGGCCTGCCACTTCCCTTCCCAAGCCTGATCCGGGGATTTTTGTGCCGGTGGGGGGGAGGTGAGGTTGTTTGAGGTTGTTTGAAATTGTTTGAAGTGGTTTGAGTAGTTTGAATTTGTTTGAAGGTGGTTTGAGATGTTTGATTGGGACTGGGCTTTTAAAATTTAGTTGTGTTCTGAATTTATGAAAAATCCATTGTTGCGCTCTAAATCGGCCTATTGGATCGCCGCGTTTGTGAGCGCGGCGATGGCGGGGCTTATATTTCCGGCCAATGCCTGGTTTCGGCAGGGCATGCAGCCGGGCGTTATGCTGCGCGAATTCGCTTTTGGATTTGTGT
>JBMOHO010000472.1:0-1868 GCA_049317805.1 Saprospiraceae bacterium | reverse complement strand
ACTCCTTCAAATCTGTTTCGCTATCAAATTTGAAGGTTGAGTAAAATAGCCTTCCTTACTCCTCAAAATCAACCTTTTCCTTCCTACCCAATCCCAGTTTCTCCATTGCCCGGTCAAACATCCAGTACACCACTGGAACCACGATCAGCGAGAGGAACATCGAGGAATTCAAGCCGCCGATGATCGCCCAGGCCAGGCCGTTTTTCCAGTCGGCGCCGGAGCCTTGTGCAAAGGCAATTGGCAACAAACCAATCACCATCGCAATATTGGTCATCAATACCGGTCGGAAACGCAGTTTGGTGGCTTGCAACAGCGCATCTTTCAATCCCACGCCTTGCTCTCGGAGTTGATTGGCAAAGTCGACCACCAGAATGGCATTCTTACCCACCAGACCGATGAGCATGAGCATGCCAAGACCGGTAAATACGGTCAGGTTCTCGCTGGCCAAAGCCAATGCGAGGAATGCCCCGATCACTGAAAGCGGGATGGATACCAAGACCACCAGCGGATAAATCCAGTTGTCGTAGAGCGCCACCATGATCAGGTACACAAATACCAGCGAGGCCCAGAGCGCAAAACCAAGCGTCCCGATGCCCTGTTGCTGACGCTTGTAGTCGCCGCCGTATTTGATCTGGGTGCCGGGCGGGAGTTGGAGAGGCGCAAGGCGTTTGATGATTTCGCGGGTTACGGTGCCGTTTGGCCGACCAATTACCTGTGCTGTGAGCATCATGGAGGTGGTGCGGTCGCGGCGTTCGAGACGCGTTGGGGAAGCGCCCTGGCGTACATCGGCGAATTGCTTGAGGTACACGGTGCTGCCCAGCGGGTTTACAAAAGACAGGTTTTTAATGTCGTCCACACTGCGCCGGTCGAATGCATCGAGGGCAATGCGGATCGGGTATTCATAATCGCCATCGCGGTATTTTGCATCGGTGTTGCCGCTGAAAGCCGTTTGCAGGGTCAAACCCACCTGCGCCATGGCCAGGCCGCAATCGGCCATGCGTTGGCGATTCACTTCTACTTTTACTTCGGGGTTTCCGCCTTCCACGCTGGAGCCAATTTCCACACAGCCCGGCACGGCAGCCATTTCTTTTTTTATTTTTTCAGAAAGCACCAGCAGACTGTCGAGGCTCGGCCCGTTGAGCATGATTTCAATGGGCGAGAACGACAAGCCCAGGATGTCGATCGGGTTGGTTTTGATCCGGGCGCCTGCTATGATTTCTTCGAGTTTCACCTTTGTTTTTCGGGCAAAAACAGGCGTAAGTTCTTTTCGAATCCCGCCATAAGGGGTCAAAAAGACCTAAATTTCCGCAATATTCGGGGCTGCCAGGCCAAATGCCTTGTTGTTGGAGCCCACTGTGGTAAAGGTGCGCACCACTTCCGGCTGGGTACGCAGCCAGGCTTCCACCTGTTTGGTGATGGCGTCGGTTTGAGTCAGCGAGGCATCCTGTGGCAGTACAATTTCCAGGAGAAATTCGCCGCGTTCGCCCGCTTCCATGAACGCATTCCCGATCAAACCAGAAGTGATGAGCAGGAAGGAGCTGAAGAACATCCCAATGGCCGTAAGTAGGGTAATGATCTTGGTGCGGCGGTTTTTCAAGGCCAGTTCCAGCAGGCGCACAAAGCCGTTGGATATCCAATCCAAAAAGCCCTCAAATTTCAAAATGACGCGCCCGGCCAGGTTTTTCCCTTCAAAATGATGGAGTTTGCCAAATCTGGAGGTCAGCCAGGGCACCAGGGTAAACGAAACCAGCAGCGACATCAGCGTGGAAGTGTCAGGCACCGTCATTTCCAGCGTGCCGCCGCGCAAGGCCGAAGTCATGCTGACATCGTTGCCCAGCGAGCCGCTGGCATACAGCTTGGCCACCAGC
>JBMOHO010000471.1:0-1885 GCA_049317805.1 Saprospiraceae bacterium | reverse complement strand
GGTTTTTACGTACTCTTTTTTACCCATCCAGCCGGACCATGACCGGAAGATCACCCAAAAAATGGCGACGATGATGAGGTAGCGGTTGTAGGAGTGCAGGGCGTTGATGATTGTATGCATGACGATAGATTGAGTGATGGTTGTTGATTGCTGGCTAAGTTGTTAAGGGCGAAGATAGAAATTCTCGGTTCCTGTACACAAATGCGCGCATTAAACTGTTTTTAAATCGCTTATGCAACTACCGCCGGCTCTTTAGTATTCCGTTTGCCGCGAATTTCCAGCCAATAAACCAAGCCCAGATAAGCTCCGAAAAACAAGACCCGCACCACCCAGATCGCTGCTACCGGCAACATGCCTTTCAACCAAACACTCACCGCCCAAAGCAACAAGGTGAACAAAGGATACACCGCCATGCGGCCAAATTGATACGGAACCGGGTAATATTTCAGACTGGTTACCCAGGTGGTAAAACACATGAAGGCATAGGTAATCAAGGCCGTCCAGGCCGCGCCGATGTAGCCGATCCGGGGTACCAAAACGATGTTCAACACAAGCGTGACCACGGCCCCTGCAATCGAGATCCAAGCGCCAAGGGCGGTTTTATCCTTGAGTCGGTACCATACGGAAAGGTTGTAATAAACCCCTAGTAACACATTGGCCATCAACAAGATAGGTACCACTTTCAGACCGACGAAATACTTTTCAACCAGAAAATATTTGGCGGCGTCCAGGAACAAAAGCACCCCTGCCATGCCGGTCGTTGCCGCAATGGTGAACCATTTGGTGGCCTCGGCCTGAATTTCCGGCGCATTTTTTTCTCCGGCATGTCGGAAGAAAAAAGGCTCGGCAGCGTACCGGTAAGCCTGGGTAAAAATGGTGATGAGCATCGCCAGCTTGTAGTTGTTGCCATAAATCCCGAGCTGCGAGAGGTTTTCTTCGGGCGTACCGGGCAGCAGCCATTTCAGCATGGTCCGGTCGAGCATTTGATTGACGATGCCTGCAAATTGCACAATGATGAGCGGCAGGGCATAAAACACCATTTTGCGCCATAAAGCCGGGTCGAAACCAGCTTTTAAGCCCTTCAATTGCGGCAACAAAAAGGTCATGGTGGCCACGCTGGCAAGCAGGTTAGCCATGAACACGGAGTTTACGCCCCAGTCGGGCGACCATACCCAGTACACCCAGTTCAGGCCGTTTTTGGCCGCCCAGGGACAAAAGATCAGCCAGAAAACATTCAGAAAAATATTGACCCCGATGTTGAGGAGTTTGCCGGCTACAAAGCGTCGGGGGCGTTGTTCGAGGCGCAGGCGGGCAAAGGGAAGTTCAGACAGGGCATCAAATGCCAGGATCAGGATGAACCAGCGAATATATTCCACATGATTGCTGTAATACAGCAAATCCGCAATGGGCTGTGCAAAAAGTAAAAAGAGGGTGGTAATGAGTACCGTGGAACCAATCAGCGAGAACATGCCCGTGGAATAGCTCCGGTCGCGGTCGGCAGCAGGCGTTCCATACCTGAAAAACGCCGATTCCATGTGGTAGGAAAAAATAACGATCAAAAAACCGACGTAGGCGTACAGTTCATTGATCACCCCGTTTTCTGTGGTAGAAAAGGTGCGCGCGTAAATGAAGGTCAGGATGAAATTCAGCATACGGCCCACAATACTGCTGAGGCCGTAGAGCACCGTTTCGCCCGCTAGTTTTTTGACTAATGACATGGGCGGCAAAAGTAGCGCACAATTTTTGAACGGTACACGGTTAACGGTTGACGGTACACGGTGCACGGTACACGGTGCACGGATACCAGGCAACAAAACCCCGTAAACCGGATACCGTCAACCGTGCACCGTCCACCGTCCACCGTCTACCGTCCCTCCTTCTGCTC
>JBMOHO010000470.1:0-1899 GCA_049317805.1 Saprospiraceae bacterium | reverse complement strand
ACGAATTTGCAACCGCCCAACAACCAACATGGGCGTACCGGCTACGAGCCGTTCAAAAAACTCTACTTCTGCGTAATAATTGTACAGGTCAAGTTGGGCCGGATCGGGTTCAAACAACGAAGCGACGGCAAAGTGGGTGGCCACCCGTTCCAGGTCGACGCTGGTGGTGATCACATTTTGCTGATAACTCACTGCGCCGTTCGGGTATTTGTTGCTTGGTGCGGCAGCCAGCCTGTCGGTAAAATCTTTGTGAAATGTCTCCCCGAACACATCCTGCGCATAATCCATTGCCCGTAGGGCGTATTGCAAGATCTGATTGGTTTCAATGCCCGATATCTCGTCAAAAAACCAGCCGCAACTGGTAAACATGAGCATGGCGTGGCGCTGCAGCTCCAGCAACCGCAACACATGGGTTTCTTCCTGTGGACTCAGCGTTCTGCGGGCGTGTTTTTTCAAAAATTCGTCGGTCGCCGCAGGGCTGCGCCTCAAAATGACCTCAATATAATCGTTTCGGGCTGCCCACGGATCGCGCAGGAGTTGTGCTGCGCTGTGCTCGTACAGCGGCACAAGTTTGTCGCGCAGCCAGTTCAGCGTTTCCCGCAGGGGTTTGCGCCAGCGCTGGTGCCATCCCGGATGCCCGCCGGTGTTGCAGCCACAGTCGTTTCGCCAGCGCTCTACCCCATGCACACAGCTCCAGGAGGAGTTTTCATGAATCTGCACTTCGTGCTCAGGCGGAAACAACTCCAGGTACTGGGCGTAATTGGTCATCGTAGCCAGGTCGTTCTCCTCAATGTAATGCACGGCATCGGCAAGGGCCATTTCGCCGTACCGATGGTGGTGCCCATAGCTTTCTCCGTCGGTGGCAATGTGCGCCAACTGCGGATTTTTGTCTTTTTCGTCGAACACCGACAAGAGGCGGTGTGCAAACGTGCGGCCGTTGTTGAGCAGGTGGTTAAAAGCCACATCCTGCGCCACGCCCCCATGGTAAAAAAACAAGGCAATCCGCCGGCCGCTGGGCAGGGTGCACCAATACGGCCGGCGGGTGTCTATGGTGTCGGCGTTTACAGTTTGCCAGTCAGGCGAGCCCACTTTGCGGACGGCCTTGGCTTGCCCGGGTGCCAGGATGGTAAACCGCAAACCATGGCTGGTGACCGCCTCCAGCGTGGCCACATCTACCGCCGTTTCTGCCAGCCAAATGCCTTCCGGGTAACGCCCAAAGCGGTACTCAAAGTCGCGTACGCCCCAATAAATTTGCGTCACCTTGTCGCGCGCATTGCACAAAGGCATAATCAGGTGGCTGTGTACCTGTGCAAGCGCCGTACCGTGTCCGCCGTATCGTTCCTGTGCAAGCCGGTCGCCTTCCAAAATCAATTCGTACGCTTCCGGATCAGCATTTTGCATCCAGGTGAGCAATGTGGGGCCAAAATTGAAGGAAATGCGGGAATAATTGTTTCGAATGCGCTTGATCAACCCATCTTCACCCAAAATGCGGGCGGCACCGTTGGGTGCATAACATTCAAAGTTGATGCGGGCATTCCAATCGTGCCACGGACGTGCACTTTCCTGTTGTTCTATGACTTCCAACCATGCGTTCTCACGGGGTGGCTGATAAAAATGACCATGAACACAGAGGTATTTGTTCTGACGAGACATAACGCGAAGATACAGCGGGAATACGGAATGCGGAATGCGGAATTTCCGTTAGGCGTATTCCGGAGCATTGGCCTCTGGCGCTTGCATTCCCTCTGTCGCGACAGGCTTTACCGATTCTCCATTCGTTTCGACTGGTATAAAACCAGTCGCAACGGAGGTCTGTATGTGCCGATCCAAAGCTCTGAATCCGAGCCAGCTGATGGCCGAAAAACCAATCAACAACATCCACAACACGTCAAAACCCCA
>JBMOHO010000469.1:0-1907 GCA_049317805.1 Saprospiraceae bacterium | reverse complement strand
ACCACAAACAAATCAGTACCTTCAATTTGGAAGAGGAACAACAGATACCGGCTTATGTAGCCGCACTGTCACTGGCAGCAGTGATGTGGCTGGCGTATAAAATTAACCAAATGTTGAGGCCGAATTTGCCACATGCACAAGCAGAACAAGTCCATACCGTCTGAAAACACCACAACCAAAACAATACATTTATGTCTACCCTACTAGGTATCGGCTCCCGGGTGGAGCACCCTGCATTCGGGATGGGTGCCATTGTGCGCCTCCACGTTGCAGCGTATGAAGTGTGTTTTATGCAATACGGCGTCAAAATGGTGGGCAAAGATTACGACAAATGGACCATCGTAGACGCCCTTCCGGCCGAAGATGAGGTTACCTTTTCGGAAGCGGAAAAATCATTGCAACGCATCTTGCGCGCCTGGTCGGGTTATGGCCTCGAAGAAGTGCCATTGGGCGACCGCTGGAAAAACGGGAAAATGGTACTGACGCCCGGCGATACCGCCACACAATCCAAAGAACTGCCCATAGATACTTTTTTCCACAAGATCGTGATGATGCGCGACCGATTGCGGGTTCTCGAACAACAAATCAACGCCAGCAAAAAACTCAGCGACGAAGAAAAGGTCAATTTACAACAGTACATCACACGCTGCTACGGGAGCATGACCACTTTCAACGTGCTGTTCCGGAACCGCGAAGATTACTTCGTCGGTGATGGTTCCAAAGAATAAACTCTGTCAGCGCAAAAAACCATACCGCAGCGTATTCAATGATGATCCAGGCATGCTTTTCGGTGTATGTGCCTGCTGCGTAATGGCTGTACGAGAGGATTACCACTCCCGTCCACATCACCGGGAAACGCCAGCCGCTGATAAGGCAGATGCCAAAAGGCAACAACACATACCAGGGATGGACCACCGCCGCCAAACTCAGGTGCGCAAACGCCGCCCAGGTCATGGTGCCCGCCAGTTGAAACACGGTACCGCCTTTATCCTGTGGCGGAGTCCAGAAAGCTAACAATAGCACAGCTGCTAAAGTAAAAAGCGCCAGGTAGGGGCCTGAACGCTCCCCAATGTCATATCCTACCCGCTGATATCCGATCCACTGCATCAAGTAATACATGCTGGCGTTGAACTGAAACTGCCGGAAATACAGGTCTAAGCTCTCGGCCATGTGCCCCAGCACCTCCAAAGACAGCAGTGGCAAAAAAAGGACGCCGGATACCAAACCGATAAACACCATGAAAACCAATCCGCGTCGGAACCCCAAAAATCGCCATACCAAAGGCAAAAACAGCAACGGTGTGAGCTTGAGCGCTACGGCAAAAGCCCAGCACGACGCAGCTCCATACAACTGCTGCCTGTGCAGCAAATACAGGCCCCAGAGTACAAAACACAGCCCGGCGACATCCAAATGGACATTGCCACAACCTTCCATGATGGCCAACGGATTCAGCGCATACACAAGCGCCCACGACACCCCGGGCCGGTTGCCCTGCATCCGCCGCAAGGCTTCTATGCTGCCAGCCTCACAAACCCATACAAAACCTTTCATGACGATGGTGCTGCCCCAAAGGCTGGCAGGAAACAACCAGGTCGAAAAAGCAAAAATGGCCTGAGCCAATGGCGGATACACCGTATAGTATTGTGGGGAGTTGAGCAGGCTGTACAAACCGGCGTCTAAACCCTGTACAGGGAAACCCCCACTGGCAAACCAGTCAGGCGTATGCAAAAACGGATGTATACCGTTGACCCAGCATCGTCCGTCCCAAATGAATCGGAATACATCATCGGACCATAAGGTCGGTGCAAACACCAGCAGCAGCCGGGCCGATACCCCTATAAGGATCCACCATTTCCAAAATACGCGAAACTTCCACCATATCAAACCATAGAGGAGCCACAAGCTGG
>JBMOHO010000468.1:0-1909 GCA_049317805.1 Saprospiraceae bacterium | reverse complement strand
AGGCCATTCGGGAGGTTGCATACCCGGAAGTCGATGCATTTGTATTTGCCTGTACCGTATCAGAAATACCGGACAATTGCGCTAAAATGCTGATGATCGACGGACAGAACATCGCTTTGTTCAAGTACCAGCAAAAGTTGTCGGCGGTGCACAACCTGTGCAAGCACCAAAACGGTCCGCTCAGCGAAGGCCGCATCATCGACGGGTGCATCACCTGCCCGTGGCATGGCTATCAATACCTGCCCGGCAACGGCCAGTCGCCCCCGCCTTTCCATGAAAAGCTGCACACCTACGACGTATTGCTGCACGGCGATCGGGTGTACGTGCACCCCAAACCATACCCCGAAGGCACCGAGCGGCCGCCTGCAATCATACCCGATAATCTTTCATCTACAAACACAGCGGTGTGATGCAGGAACAGGAATTTTACATCGGCTGGCAAAAATCTGCACCCGTACAGGTTGCCCGCACCGTCAGGCTTGCGGTGTACGCAATGGTACTGCTTGTGTTGCTTTTTGCAGTGGCAGTGGTGGTGTTTCAGCGGAAATTTTCCGAAAGCATCTTTGAGTTTGGCGTGGAAAGCACCTTGCAGGGCGTGCTGACGTACCAACCAGTTCCCATGCTGATTTTGCCGGAAAGTGGCCGCCGGGTGTTGCTGGTGTCGCCGGGTAAGTTTGGTGCCGAAAAAGCTTTGGCCGAGCTCAATACCCGCATTGACGGCAATTCGGAGGGGTTGCCCGTGCAAGTCCGTGGATCGCTGATCTACTACGACGGAAAAACTGCCGTGGAGGTTCATGCTGTTCAACCCGACTCCACTCCGCCACCCGTTCATCATGTAGTTGCCCCACCTATGGTGCTTGGTACGGTGCTGCTGCGCGGCGAAATTACCGATCCCAAATGTTATTTTGGCGTGATGAAACCCGCAGTGGGCAAGCCGCACCAGGACTGCTCGGCAAGGTGCATCGCAGGGGGCATACCGCCAGTGCTCAAGGTGGCCAACGCTGCCGGGGACACGGAATACTACTTGCTGAAAGATCAGCAGGGAAACCCCATCAACCGGCAGGTGCTCCCGTTTGTGGGCAGCGGCGTGGAGATCCAGGGCACCTTGCAGCAATGGGGCGACTGGCTGGTGTTGTGCGCCGATCCGGCGACGATAAAACGCATTCAAAAACAAAACCTGAATCCCGAAAGCATGTGTAGATAAATACGCCTTTTTAACATGAAATTACATTATGAAATCAATAGCATTGCTCCTGCGCGTCCCTCCCGATACGCCGCCAGGTGACGCCCTGTTTCTCGCCGGAAATTTCAACGATTGGAAGCCCGACGACGAGCGGTTCCGCTTTGAACCCACGCCTGATGGCTTGTACCGCTTGCAGTTTGCTCCGCCAATGGTTGGTGTGGAGTGCAAAGTAACCCGTGGCAAATGGTCGACCGCAGAATGCGCAACAAGCGGCAAGCCAATGCCGAACCGGTTGATTGACACCACCCCGGAAAATGCAGTGCACGAGCTGCACGTCACTGCCTGGATGGACCGGATACCCAAAAGGGCTTCCTCGGCTGAAATACACGTGTTGCACACCGCTTTTGACATGCCTCAATTGGGCCGAAAGCGGCGGATTTGGGCCTTGTTGCCCCCCGATTACCACCAAAACCCCGATAAAAGATACCCTGTTGTGTACATGCAGGATGGACAGAATTTGTTCGACAACCCCCAGGCAGTCTATGGCTCCTGGAACGTAGACAAAGCGCTGAACCGCCTGTTTATGCAACAAACCGCGCAGCACGCCACGCCGGAATCGGACACCCTGTCCTCCACCATCATCATCGGCATCGAAAACGGAGGCGACCACCGCATATCGGAGTATTCGCCCTGGATACACCCCAAACACGGTGGCGGAGAGGGCAA
>JBMOHO010000467.1:0-1912 GCA_049317805.1 Saprospiraceae bacterium | reverse complement strand
TCAAAGGTGCGCAGCAAGGCCAGCGCAGCAGGTTCAACCTGATAGACCGCCTTCGGGCTATTCACCGGGCGGTCTGGTTTATCCGGGTTGTACAACGCAATCCCGGCATCGCAGAACTGGTGCATCGTCTGACGGCGGATAGTTTCTCGCGTGTTCGGTGCATATTCCTTGTCGTAGTGTTCCCGCGCCCAATCAATGATGGGCGTGATTCCCACAAGTGGGTTTTGCGCATCAGCCCACGCCGTGCCAGGCGTGAGGTTCAATAAAGCCAGCAGGCAAAGGGCAGAACGCTCGTTCTGTTGCGCCCGAGGCAGGCCCAAAGAAATGATGATCTGGTGCGCAGCCTCGATGTAATCGTTCTTGTTGTTCATAAGGTGAGTGTTCGTAACTTTTTATCAATCAGTGTTTGCGTGAGTTCGTCTTGTTGCATCGCCCATTCTCCAAGCCCAATCAGGGCTGCGCGACTCGGATACTTCATTTGTTTTAGGTCGGTTGCATTGACCTGCGTATGGCCGCTAAAGCGCCTGAAATTGTCGTCAACGATGGTCGAGTTAAGGAACACGGCCAGCCCATAGGCCAACGCTTGCGGCAAGCCACCTTTGTTTTCATGGAATAGGTTTAGATGGTTCTCGAAGCCCAACACGGTCGCACCATTAAATGAGTCAGGGGCAACCACGCCCGCCACTACCCGCCGCTTTTCCTCCTTCGATGAAAAGCGGCGCACCACACAATAAAAGCCGTTTGGATACAACCATTTTTCGGTTTCGCTGTTGCGCTGGATTGCGTTCGGCTTTTTCATGCCAGCTTGCGGCCACGTTGTGGTGCCGCTGCTGAAATGACTGGGGTAAAGCAAAGGAACGGTGCCGGGTTCTGGCATGTCTCGTAGATGATCTTTTAGCCGAAAATCGACTACCGGCCCGGTCGAAACCTTAATGCCAAGATCGGTTAGCGCATGACGGATGACTGGGGACAACTCGGTGGATTTTTCGGCCAAAGTAGGCACATGAATAAACCGCTCGGAGTCGTCCGGGAACACTATTCGGTCAAACTGGTGTTCATGGGTTTCAAGGTCGGAAAAGCTGTCGTCCGTCGATGTGGACACTGTTATCGGACCTTGCTGGCCGCCACGCTCAAGCCGAATGATGATGTTCTCTTGCAGAACATCATCATCTTTAAATGCTTTGCTGCGGGACTCGAACAAGTGAATGTACCGGATGGCTGTATGCTCAAGGATGAAGTTACGGAACGGGCGGTAATACGGCCCATTGCAAAAGCTGCGCGGGATGATCGCCACGATCTGCCCGCCCGGTGCCGCCATCGCCACGGCCAGCGCCACAAAAGCGGCATAAAGATTGACGGTTTCAATTCCTGCCTCACGAAGAAGTAAACGGTAACTTGAATTGCTTCCAATTTTTTTGTAAGGCGGATTCAATATGGCGTGAGTGAAATTGTGTTTTTGAAATTGAATTGCATTAACTGCTTCCTCAATAAAATCACTTCCAATCACTTCAAAGGAGAAATTGCATTTTTGAATGTAAGCAGAAAGAGAGTGCTGAAGTTCGTCGTGTATGGAATCGTCAAGCTCAAATGCTTTTAGGTGTATTTCTTTGAAGTTTAGATTTCCAGTTACGCACCGTTCAAGAAATGCGCTCGATAGGGAACCAATCCCTGCCCCAGCATCCAGCAGATGGCATTCACCGCTTGACGCTGGGAAAAGCCCTGCCATGAATGAGGCGGTGTTTGCAGGCGTAAGAAATTGCCCGAACTGCGATTTTTTCTTCGCGTCGGTTCGACCTGAGACTCTCAAACGGGTTTGTTCAACAACTGATAGCAATATCGCGCCTCCTGATGTGCGCCCTAACGGCTAAGTTGAGGGGCGGCTAGTATCCTTTGCATCCCCACCAATATCTCT
>JBMOHO010000466.1:0-1918 GCA_049317805.1 Saprospiraceae bacterium | reverse complement strand
AAAACCTGAAGGACGATTACAACAAAATTGCCCAGCGCGCGCTGGAAAACAAGAAGAACGAGGTGCTGGAGAAATGGTTCAATGAAAAGATCGGCACCTATTATATCCGCATAGACGAGGAATACCGGAACTGCGAGGAAATGCAGAAATGGATGCCGAAAAAAAGCAGTCCCGCCGCAGCCGGCAAATAACACCTTCCGCAGCCGCCTACCCCTAAACCCCGCGCCGTTTTGATAGAAAAGAAAATCCAACGAAGGGCCGAACAGAAAACCATATTGGTAGGCATCGTCACGCCCCGGCAAACCGAACAGCAACTCAACGAATACCTCGACGAGTTGGCATTCCTTGCCGAAACCGCAGGCCTGCAGTCGGTCAAGCGCTATGTGCAGAAGCTGCAGCGGCCCGACAAGCGGACCTTTGTGGGAAAAGGAAAGCTCGAAGAAATAAAAAACTACCTGCTTGCCCGCCGCGATATCGACCTGGTCGTGTTCGACGATGAACTCAGCGGCTCGCAACTGCAAAACATCGAAGACGAGCTGGGCGTGAAAACCATCGACCGCAGCGACCTCATACTCGACATTTTCGCCACCCGGGCAAAAACGGCACAGGCCAAAACCCAGGTGGAGCTGGCACAATACCAGTACCTGCTGCCCCGGCTCAAGGGCATGTGGAAACACCTCGAGCGCCAGGGAGGCGGCGTGGGTACGCGGGGCCCCGGCGAAACCGAAATCGAAACCGACCGGCGGATTGTGAAAGACAAGATTGCCCTGCTGCGACGCCGTTTGGTGGATATCGACCGACAGTCGGCCACGCAACGCAAGGAACGCGGCGAGCTGATCAGGGTCTGCCTGGTGGGGTATACGAATGTGGGCAAGTCCACCATCATGAACCTGCTCAGCAAGAGCGAGGTGTTTGCCGAAAACAAACTCTTCGCCACGCTCGACACCACCACACGCAAAGTGGTATTTGAAAACACGCCTTTTCTACTGAGCGATACCGTTGGTTTCATCCGCAAGCTTCCGCACCACCTGGTGGAAAGTTTCAAAAGCACACTCGACGAAGTGCGCGAAGCCGACATCCTGCTGCATGTGGTGGACCTCTCCCATCCGCAGTATGAGGAGCAAATGGGCGTGGTGAACAATACACTCTTCGAATTGGGCGTGCAGGAAAAACCCACCATCGTTTTATTCAACAAAACCGACCGCTACGAGCAACTGGTGTTCGATGAATGGCTGGAGGACGCCGTCAAACAGGAGCTGTGGGCCGATCTTCAGTCGCGCTGGGAGAATGAAACGCAGCACAACTGTGTTTTCCTGTCCGCACTGGAAAAACGCAATGCCGATCTGCTCCGCCAAAGCCTGGTGCAGAAAGTGCGCGACATGTACCGGGTACGTTATCCCTACAAAACCGGATTTTACTGATGGCCAATGCCCAACCGCATAACTGGATCCGTATCGGTGCCGATTTCACCGACATCCGCTGGAACGAGGGCGGGTTGTGTGCATTCCGTGCCGGTGAGCAGGAAATCTGTCTGGTACGCCGGGGAACCATTGTGCTGGCCTGCGCCGCCCGTTGTCCGCACGCGGGGGCACGGATGGCGAACGGCTATGTCGATGCCCGGGGGCAGTTGGTGTGTCCGCTACATCATTACCGTTTCGACCCCGCTACGGGCCGCAATGTATCGGGCGAGGGCTATATCCTGCGCACCTATCCGGTAGAGCAACGACCCGATGGGCTTTACATTGGCCTTCCCCAATGAATTTTTGATTTTTAGCCGGTGGTATGGGGGTTTTTTAAAGCTGAAAATCCTTACTTTTGCCATCCTTCGGCAGATGAGACGGCGCTGCAAGGCCCGATTCCCGCCGGAACACTCCTCCTTAGCTCAGTTGGTTAGAGCATCTGACTGTTAATCAGAGGG
>JBMOHO010000465.1:0-1920 GCA_049317805.1 Saprospiraceae bacterium | reverse complement strand
AAGCTCGCCTGTTTCCTTTTCACCCATTACAAGATTGAAAACACCATCTGGAATTTTTTCTCCCAGACACTCACCGGCACCGGCAATACCTTCATCACTAATGCCGGCATCTTTGGTAAGGTGTACTTCCCCCGACTCATCAGCCCGCTCTCCATTGTAGCCTCTCGTTTGATCCAGTTAGGCATTCAGTTGCTACTGCTGCTGAGTTTTGTAGCGTATTTCAAATCCACCGGAATGCTGCCCCACATGCAATGGCTCAACCTGCTTTACCTGCCGGTAGTGGCCCTCATCATGGGCGGTTACGGACTTGGGCTGGGCATCATCATCTCCGCCTTCACCACCAAATACCGCGACCTGAACGTGCTGGTCGGATTCTCCGTGAACCTGCTCATGTACGCCACCCCGGTGATATACCCCTTGTCCGCCGTGCCGGAGCGGTACAAACCCTATTTGGCGTGGAACCCGCTGTCTCCACTGATCGAGTTTTTCCGATTTATGTTCACCGGCACGGGTACTTTTAGCGCCGGGAGCTTGGCCTACAGCGCGGGCATGATGGCTCTAATTCTTTTCTTAGGTTTGCTGCAATTCAACCGGGTAGAAAAAACCTTTATGGATACCGTTTAACTGCCCATGAGCACCGTCATCAAAGTAGAAAATGTGAGCAAACAGTACCGTCTTGGAAAGGTGGGTACGGGTACCATATCGCACGACCTGAACCGCTGGTGGCACAACCTGCGCGGCAAGGAAGACCCCTATCTGAAAATAGGCGAAACCAACGACCGCACCCAAAAGGGCAGTACAGACTACGTGTGGGCCTTGCAGGATATCAACTTTGAGATTGAACAAGGTAGTGCTGTAGGCATCATCGGCCGAAATGGTGCCGGCAAAAGCACCCTGCTGAAAATATTAAGCCGCACCACGGCCCCCACTACGGGCGATGTAAAGCTCAAAGGCCGGGTAGCCAGCCTGCTCGAAGTGGGCACGGGCTTCCACCCGGAACTGAGCGGACGGGAGAACATCTACCTGAATGGCGCCATCCTCGGCATGACCCGCAGGGAAATAACGCGCAAATTTGATGAAATTGTGGACTTTGCAGGCGTGGAGCGCTATGTGGATACACCGGTGAAACGGTATTCATCAGGGATGTATGTAAGGCTGGCTTTTGCGGTCGCGGCACATTTGGAGAGTGAGATTCTCATTGTGGATGAGGTATTAGCAGTAGGCGATGCGGAGTTTCAGAAGAAGTGCCTGGGTAAGATGAGTGATGTGAGTAAAGGGGAGGGAAGAACGGTGTTGTTTGTAAGTCATAATTTGGGTGCAGTAAAGCAACTTTGTAATAGCGGCATAGTGTTAAAAAATGGCAACATAACCTTTGAAGGAGATGCTGAAAATGCAATAAACCAGTATTTGAGTCAAAATAAAGTAGAGGGTTTATCTTCCAAATATGAAAAAACTGTTTTGGAAAACAAGGATATTGAACTAATTTTTGCAGAGATCAGGGATAAAAATACAAATAATAGGTCAGAGTTTGATATAATGGAAAATATCTATATTGAACTTATACTCAATTGCAACAAAATTATCACTAATTTGTACGGGTATATTGCAATAAAAAACAACCAGGAAGAGCTATTTATTGAATCCGATACATACGATATTCCCCCGAATCCCCTCGAAAATCTGCACTTGGGAAATAACAGATTTTTAGTCAAAATTAATTCAAATACGCTTCCAATAGGCGAATATAATTTTTACATTTCGTTTGCTTCAACCCATTCCGATTCATTTTTAGTAGATGTGCCTAAGGAAATATTGAGCTTTAATGTATTTGACAATACAACCAAAAGAGGAATGCGCAGGACGGCCAAATCATCCAGTTTATTACAATGGACGCCTATTTATGTTGAGTAACAAATCCAT
>JBMOHO010000464.1:0-1934 GCA_049317805.1 Saprospiraceae bacterium | reverse complement strand
CTTTTTTTTGAAAAATGAAACACCCCTGTGGGTGCGCGCCACCATGTTGTTTGCCTCCGGTGTATTGGTAGCGGTCGTGTTGTCCTTCAAATTTGAATACCGGGAAACGGTACCAACAAGCCTTGATCCGGTCGAAAAACTGGAACACTTCACCGGCATCGCTCAAAATCGGCTGACGGGCATGCTGGACAATCCCGGATGGCATCGTGCGCTCTTGCGCCTCGACCAGGGGCACCTGAGTGGCAAAGTGTTGGCCTATGTGCCTGAAAAAACGCCGTTTGTGCACGGCGAAACGGTGCGCATGGCGCTGGTAGCCACTTTGATTCCGCGTGTGTTTTGGCCGGACAAGCCCACGGCCGGCGGCAGCGTCATTTTCCCGCGCTTCACCGGCGAAACGCTCAAGCCGGGGTTAAGCAAAAACGTCGGGCAATTTGCCGAAGCGTACGCCAACTATGGTGCAGTGGGCGCCATACCCTGCATACTGGTGTACGGACTCCTGATCCGCCTCTTGTATGAAGGGCTCCTGCGACTCCAAAGCTGGTATCCGCCCATGTTGCTGTGGCTGCCGTTTGTTTTTTTTGTCCTACTCTCGGTCGAAAAGGATTTTCTCATTTCCATCAACCACATGAGCAGAGCCGTTTTTTTTGCTATCGGGGCCTGTTTTTTGTTGAAAACCGTTTCAAATCCAATACCCGTTAATCAACCATGAAAATGCTCCAACCATGTATATTTTAGGCCTTAACGCCTACCACGGCGACTCCTCCGCCTGCATTTACAAAGACTCCGAACTCATAGCCGCCACGGAAGAAGAACGCATCGTGCGCATCAAGCATTGGGCTGGTTTGCCCATAGAAGCGGTTCGGTTTTGCCTGGATGAAGCGGGCATAGGTTTGCAGGATGTGGATGTAATCACCGTCTCCCGCGACCCACTGGCCAAGATCGGCCAAAAGGCGCTGTACGCCCTGGGCAGTGGTGCCCTGTTCAACGCCGTGCGCGACCGGGTGCAAAACGCCTTCAGCATCCGCAGCCTGAAAGCAGACTTGGCCAAAGCGTTTGACCTGGACGAGAAAAAACTTAAAGCAAAAGTGCAATATGTGGAACACCACCGCAGCCATATGGCCTCAGCTTTTTTCATTTCTCCATTTGAGGAATCGGCCTTGTTGAGTATAGACGGTATGGGTGATTTCAGCTCGGTGATGCGTGGTATTGGCCGGGGCAACAAAATTGAAGTAATAGACAGTGTGTCGTATCCGCACTCTTTGGGTATATTGTACACCGCATTTACACAGTACCTGGGCTTTCCTCATTTTGGTGACGAGTACAAAGTCATGGGACTCTCGCCATATGGCGAGGCAAAGTATCTTGACCAACTCCGTGATGTGGTGTTGTACCGCCCCAATGGACTGTTTGAGTTGAACCCAAAGTATTTCCGACATTTTAAGGAAGGTGTGACCATGAGCTGGGCAAACGGGTCTCCACATGTGGAGCCACTGTTCACCGACGCGGTAGTGCATGCATTCGGTCCACAGCGCAGCAAACAAGAAGGCCTGAGCCAGCATCACAAAGACTTGGCCGCTTCCGTACAACGCCTCTGCGAAGAGGTCATATTCCGTATGGCACAGGACTTGTATAAAAAAACGGGCCAAAAAAACATTTGCCTTGCCGGGGGGGTTGCCCAAAACTCGGTGGCAAACGGTAAACTAACCGACCAAACGGGCTTCGAACACCTTTTTGTGCCACCCGCCGCCCACGACGCCGGAACAGCTACAGGCTCGGCTCTGTATTACCTGCACCACCAGAAAACATACCCAAGGCAACCGTTTTACCGTCAAGCCTATACCGGCGCACATTTCAGTACAGACGAAGTAGAAGTGATCCTCCACCAACAAGGAATCGTTTATGAACGCCTGACAGACGACGAGCTGTTTGAGACA
>JBMOHO010000463.1:0-1973 GCA_049317805.1 Saprospiraceae bacterium | reverse complement strand
CAAAATTACATCACTATGAACACTCGTTTTTTGCTTAAGTCAACGGCATTGGCCTACGCCCTGGCTGTACGCGCTCACCACCATCGCGCCGCTGCGGTAGGCCGAAAGGTGGTCCCAGCCGCCCTGGGAATCGTCTTCGGTGATGAAAATGACGGTGTTGGCCCAAAAACGGCTTTTCGAAACGGCTTCGATGATGCGGCCTAAGGCCAGGTCATTATCGGCCACCATGGCGCGGGTGGTGGGGAAACCCGGACTGGTACCTGCCGTGTGGTCGTTGGGCAGCGACATCAGCATGAGGGCCGGCATACTGTCGCCGGGCTGTGCTTCCCAGGCTTTTAATTCGGCGATAAAGGCGTCCGCCCGCAACTGGTCGTTGATGCGCGGATTGTCGTAGCCCGGAAAGTTTTGCGACAAAATGGGCCGCACCCTGGAGATGGTGGAGGTATTTTTAAAGACAAAGGGCTCGTTTTTGCGGTACAGGTGGTAAATATCGCTCCAACTCAGTTTTTCATCAAATTCGGTATAACAAGCCTCGCCATAGATGCGCGCACTTTTGCCATGGTCCAACGCGTGGTTCCAGATAAAGCCTTCCTGGGTGTACACCATCGCATCGTACTGCCGGTGCGGGTAACTGCGGAACCAGGCGCGCACGTTTTTTTGCACATAATCGGATACAATGCCCGCGTCGGTCCATTGGTGCCCTTCGGCGGAGGATTTGCCGGAAACCTGGTAATTGTCGAGCAAATTGTACTGCAAGGCCAATTTATGCTGGTTGGGCGTCACGGAATCGCCAAAAACACACATCGATTTCAGGCCGCGGCCACCGGGCAAATCGCCATACACCTGGTCGTAGGTGCGGTTTTCTTTGATGATGTACAACACGTGTTGGAACACCGAGGGCTCGCCAATGCGCTCGGGCACCGGACGCGGCGCAACATTGGGGCGGGGGAGGAGGGTGCTTAATTCGGCCCGCACCACCTGACCGAGTTTTTTGACCGAACGGGTATATTTGGCCAAACGTTTGGCATTGGGCACTTTAATGATCGACAAAGAGGCGTATTGCTCATGGGCATTTTGGGCGCCTTTGAATTTTTTGCCTAAGCCCGGAAATTCTTTGTACATCCGGGCGGTGGAGTTGCGGGTGCCTGCGCCCCGGGCCTCCAAATTGGCCACATACAAGGTGTTGCCTTTGCACAATAGGCCGGAAGGATAGGCCTCGGTCGGAATAAAACCCAACAACAAAGGGGTATCGCCCAATTGTACGACTGCCACGGCGTGGTCGAGGCCATTGGATACATACAAGGTTTGGCCCAGACTATCCAGCGCCAGGCCATTGGGACTGCTGCCGATCCAGCCGCCCTGCGTCTGAAAGAGTCCGACGGGAATGGTGTGCAGCACTTTGTCGTTGGCTACGATGATTTCGGAGATAAAATCGCTGTTGCCGTTGGAGACATATATTTTTTGTTGGTCAGGACTGACGACCAGCGCATTGGGGTGCAAGCCCACCTGAATTTCGGTGATGGCATTGCCAGTGGTCACGTCAAAAACCGATACCGTGCCTTGCGCAATCGCGCCCGTACGCGGGACGGTGTACGCAGATCCCCACGGCACGCCTGCTGTTTCTAAAGCTGGATCGGTGGGTTTGGGTCCGCCCCAGTTGCTTACATAGACTTTGTTTTGGGCAATTTTTACCCCAAACGGTGCTACGCCGGTATTTACGGTCCACATCACCTTGCGGTCGGAAAAGCGGATTTTGGTCAATTGGTCGTTGCCATTGAGCACCACATACAGGTATAAAACGCCGTTTTCGGTCTGTACTTCCACTTCATTGGGCAAGGAATTGGGGGCAGGCGCTTTCGCCGGGATGTTCAGCATTTCTACCTTTTCAATTTTGCCGGCATTCCATTGCGCAATCATCACACCGGAGGGTTCGCGTTCGCGGCAGGCAGCGCCCCACACGATGTAGGTTTTAC
>JBMOHO010000462.1:0-1983 GCA_049317805.1 Saprospiraceae bacterium | reverse complement strand
CCAACGGCGGTTCCACATACAAATGGAGCACCAACGCTGTAACCGCCGAAATTTCCGTAAATACCGCCAATACCTACACCGTGACGGTGACGGACGGCAATGGCTGTACAAATACAAAATCAGCAATGGTAACCCAGTTTGCCGGTACAACGGCAGACATCACAGGCGACCTGAGCATCTGCCAGGGCGAGTCAACCACACTGACCGCCACAGGCGGCACAAGCTATAAGTGGAGCACGAGCGCGATGGCAAGTTTCATCAACGTGAATACAAGCGGTACGTACACAGTGACCGCCACAGACGCCAACGGTTGCACCGATGTAGCATCAGAAACGGTCATAGTCAGTCCGCTGCCCACGGCAGATATCATGGGCAACCTGGGCATCAACCCTGGCGATATGACCACCTTGACTGCGACTGGCGGTACAATGTATTTGTGGAATACCAACGAAATAACGGCGGAAATTACCGTTTCCGATTTTGGTACATACAGCGTAACGGTGACAGGTGTCAACGAATGTACGGATGTAGCCAGTGTAGTTGTTTTTGATAACAGTGCGCCTTCATTTGACCTCACAGGAACCATCTTGTGGGAGCACAACGATGATCCGGTTCAGAATGTGGCTTGTGATTTGACCGGAATCAGTATGGATAATGATAACACTGATGCCAATGGCGATTTTACGGTATCTTCAAAAGCAGGTGCTGCGACCATCACACCATCCAAAAATGTCGACTTGTTCCTTGGTGCCGGATTAGATGTAGGCGACGCCTTGAGCATCCAAAAGTATCTGACCGGCATGTACCAGTTTGAAGATGTGTATGAGTTCATTGCGGCCGACGTCAACCAAAATGATACCGTGACCCTTCAGGACGCCGTCCTGCTTTACCAGAGTTTGCGCGGAAATCCGGTTGCGATCAGCAAGATTCCGGAATCCTGGCGGTTTGTACCTACTGATTATGTTTTCCCCAATCCGTTAAGCCCGTGGGGTTTTCCGGAGGAGAGAACGTTGCAAGTAGCGGGTCCAGCCATCAACCTCGACTTTATTGGCATCAAGATTGGCGACATCAACGGCGGCACCGACGCCAGCCTGCGCCCTTCAGACGAACAAACGCTCACCTGGCGCATACAGGATCGCATCCTTAAAACCGATGAAGTGGTGTCCGTGCAGTTTACTGCCGGCCAGTTTAAAGAGCTTCAAGGCTTCCAGTTTTCACTGGCTTTTGATACCACTCAATTGGTGTTTGAAAACGTTGAAATGGCTGAAACCACCAATTGGCTCACGGTCAACAGCAACTTTGGCTTGTTTAACTTACATGAAGGTAAAATACGCACGCTTTGGACAGGTTCGGAAAACAAGTCGATCGATTACGGCACGGAGGTATTTACGCTGCATTTCAAAGCGCGCGCCGGCGGCATGAAATTGAGCGAGGTGTTGCACCTCGACGATCAAGTACTCCGCCCGGTCGCCTTCAATGAATGGCTTGATCCGGTCAGCGTCAACCTCACTTTCTACGGCCTCAGCACCGTTGGTACGCAAGTGCCCGGTGAAGAGCCCAGCGAACTGGTTTTGCTGCAGAATACCCCCAACCCGTTTGACAACAAAACCCAGATCGGGTTCTACCTGCCCGAATCGACAGAGGTCAATCTGAGTGTATACGACGGGATCGGCAAGCTGGTTTACAGCTCGAAAGGCTACTACTTGAAAGGCTGGAACAACTTTAACCTGACTGGCGACGAGGTAAAAGGAACAGGCACCCTGTACTACCGCATCCAAACGCCATTCGGCTCAGATGCCCGTAAAATGTTGCACTTGAACCGTTAAAATACAGCTTTCAAATAAAAGAGGCCTCGCTGTCCACATGGATAACGAGGCCTCTTTTTTGTAGTTAAATAAAACGCTAAAACATCACGGTTGTCCCCACGGCCCATCGGCCTATCGACGTGCTGTACCCCGATTGAAGGTGTTGCGTTGCTCTTTT
>JBMOHO010000461.1:0-1987 GCA_049317805.1 Saprospiraceae bacterium | reverse complement strand
ATGACTACATGAAACCACTCGCCTTTCTGTTCCTGTTTGCGCTCCAATACCCCCTGATCGCCCAGCGTGACCTTACCACCACCAACCAACCCAAACGCATTGCCCTCCTTATCGGCAATGCCAACTACCAGTATGCCACAAAACTAAGCAATACCCTGAACGATGTTACCTCCATGGAGTCCGCTCTGCGCCAACTGGGCTTCGATGTCATTTCCGTTAAAGATGCTACCCTGCGCGATATGGACACCCGCCTCGATGAGTTTACCACCCGCATCGAAACCGGCCGATACGCCGTAGCCCTTTGCTTCTACTCCGGCCACGGCCTGCAGGTAAATGGAGAAAACTATCTTGTACCCACCGACGCCAACCCTCAACGCGAGGCCGACGTACGGTACTCCTGCCTGAACGCCCAACGCATACTCGACCGCATGGAAGGCGCACGCGCCGCCACCAAAATACTGCTGCTGGACGCCTGCCGAAACAATCCCCTTCCCAAGTCATGGGGCCGCACTACCGGCGGTGGACTTGCTTTCATGCAAGCACCACAAGGTACCTTCATTGGCTTTGCTACCGCACCCGGCACCATAGCGTCCGATGGCACCGGACGCAACAGCCCTTACACCTCCGCCATCCTTAAACACCTCAACACCCCCGGCCTCGACATCCACCAGGTGTTCACCCGCGTGGCCAGTGTCACGCAGGAGCTGGCCGCCAAAGAAGGAAAAACCCAGACGCCATACATCAGCTCCAACCTGACCGGCGATTTCTACTTCGCCAACCCTGTTCAAACCAATCCCAACCCCGCAACGCCTGATTCCAATAACTCCTCTAAACCCGACAGCGACTACGACGGCGTACCCGACGCCGCCGACAAATGCCCCGACGAGTACGGCACCCTCAACGGGTGCCCCGACTCCGATGGCGACGGCATCACCGACACTTCCGACGGGTGCCCTTTTGAAAAGGGTGTACCCGGTAACCGTGGGTGCCCCCAGGCACCCGTAATTGACAGCGACAACGACGGCGTGCTCGACGGCGTAGACAAATGCCCCCAAGCCTACGGCAAAAAAGAATGGCAGGGATGCCCCGACAGCGACGGCGACAACGTGCCCGACCACAAAGACAATTGCCCCAATCAATTTGGCCTCGCTTCCTTAAATGGATGCCCCGATCCCAAATCTACCGATACCTACACCGACCCCCTCGGCGGTACGTTCGTCAAAATAAAAGGCGGTACCTTCGACATGGGCAGCGACAATGGCGATAGCGATGAAAAACCTGTGCACCGCGTGACCCTGAGCGACTTTTATATGGGCAAATTCGAGGTCACCCTCGCGCAGTTTAAATCCTTCATAGACGATACCGGCTACAGCACCGACGCCGAAAAAAGCGGAAACTCCTACGTAGTCAACAGCAGTGGTTCCTGGGAAGAAAAAAGTGGCGTCAACTGGCGGCACGACGAACAGGGCAACCGACGCCCCACGGCAGATTACAACCGCCCGGTCGTACACGTCAGCCACAACGATGCGACCGCCTACGCCGAATGGCTCAGCCGAAAAACCGGCGAACGCTACCGCCTGCCCACCGAGGCAGAATGGGAATACGCCGCCGGCAACGGTACCCGCCACCCCAAATACAGCTGGGGCAACGGCGACCCCTCCGGCAAAAAAGGCGGCAACGTAGCCGACGAAACTGCCAAACGCCAATATTCCGGATGGTCTGCCTTTGAAGGCTACACCGATGGCTACGTCTTTGCGGCACCTGTGGGCGCTTTTGACTCCAATGAATTGGGCCTGCACGACATGAGCGGCAACGTGTGGGAATGGTGCCAGGACTGGAAAGGCGACTACCCCTCCGGCAGCCAAACGAACCCGACTGGCGCCACTTCCGGCTCCAACCGGGTGATCCGCGGCGGGTCGTGGTTCAACGACCCGCCCTACTGCCGTGTAGCGAACCGCAGCTTCAGCACGCCGGACTTCCGCTACGG
>JBMOHO010000460.1:0-1991 GCA_049317805.1 Saprospiraceae bacterium | reverse complement strand
CCACTGTCGATGTCCGGAGGCAGCAGCAACCAGCGCAATTGGTGCTCGTAAAAAAAGTGTGCGTGTTTGGAGCCAAGCTGTATGGCGTCCCAGAAAAAAGGATCATGCAGCGTCGCCAGCAAAAAAGCGGTTACGGCAGACAGGAAAAGGCAGCTTGGAATCCATTTGCGGTGCATGCCGCAAGGTTACGACAAAACGCCTTAATGCAGGCGGGCGCTCACCAGTTGCAAAAATTCATTGCGGGTTTCCACGTTTCTGAACTCCCCGGTGAACGCCGAAGTGGACGTGAGGCTGTTTTGTTTTTGCACGCCCCGCATCATCATGCACATGTGTTTTGCTTCAATCACCACTGCCACGCCGAGGGGTTTCAGGGTATCCTGGATCATGTCGCGTATTTCCAGCGTGAGGCGCTCCTGCACCTGAAACCGCCGGGCAAATACGTCTACCACGCGGGGAATTTTGCTGAGGCCTACGATATAACCATTGGGAATATAGGCAATGTGGGCTTTGCCAAAAAAAGGCAGCAGGTGGTGTTCGCAAAGCGAATACACCTCAATGTCTTTCACCAACACCATTTCGCTGTAATCCTCTTTGAACATGGCGGAGCGGAGGATGGCTGCGGCGTCTTGCTTATACCCTTGCGTCAGAAACTGTATGGCTTTAGCCGCCCTTTCGGGCGTTTTGAGCAAACCTTCCCGGTGGGCATCTTCGCCTACACCGTTTATAATGGCATGATAATGCTGCAACAGTTGTTCGGTAAGCGCATCGTCATACAAGTTGGATATTTGATCGGCCATGGCATCATTCGCCGTAGTATTCGGCATAAATGGTTTCTGTTTCCCAGAGTTTGACTGCGTGGAGTTGACAGGCATATGGCTCCAAAGCACGCACCAAACGTTCCCAGATCAACACAACAAGGTTTTCAGTGGTTGGTTGCATGCCCTTGGGAATGAAATCGACGTCGAGGTTCAGGTTGCTGTGGTCCAAATGATCGGTTACCTGTTCTTTGATGAGGACGCTGAGTTTTTTGACATCCATGACAAAGCCCGTCATGGGATCGGGTGTACCTTTGACGGTGATGTGCAAATAGTAGTTGTGGCCGTGCCAGTTTTTGTTGGCACATTTGCCGAACACGGCCATATTCTGCTCTTCCGACCAGTCCTCGACCCACAATTTATGGGCCGCATTGAAGCGTTCGACACGGGTAACGTAAACCATGTTGGTAAGTTAGCTTTTTGCGGGCGCAAAGTTACAGGGAAAACAAATGCCGCGCTGAAAACAAGTGCAACTTGCAGTTTTATCGGGCGCATGGCCGAATTTATCTAAAAACACCGCCCGTGCAGCCAAGGTTCCCGATTTTTACCAAAAGTCTTTAATCAAAGCGTACATGCCATGACAGCCCGCGAGACCCTTGACGCCATATATCGGGTGTTTTCCAGAAAGCCCGCGTACCACACCATGTTTTGGGTGGTGCTTTACGCGCTTTTGGTGGTTTTTGGGCATTTGGAGGGCATCACCTGGGCTCAAACATTCCAACTGGAGTTTATCAGCCTGGTGTTTTATGCCATTGTGGTGTACATCAACCTGCTGTATTTGGTTCCGCAATTTCTGGCGCGCAACAGTTTGCTGTATTTGCTCACGCTTCTGCTGTTAAGCGCTATGGTGACGCCGCTTAAAGTGTTTTTCCAATACATATACCTGCAGGAAAATCCGTCGTGGCAACTGGAGTTGGTAGAAGGGCAAGGGATTGTTTTTCTGGGAAATGTGCTGGTGGGGTTGTTGTCTACGGTGTTGAAAGTGGTGATCGATTGGGTGCGGTACCAGCGGGAAAAACAGGAGTTGACCACCCGAACCATGCAATCTGAACTGCGTTTTTTGCGCAGCCAGATCAATCCGCATTTTCTGTTCAATACGCTGAATAACCTGTATGCCCTCACGCTGGTCAAGAGTGACATTGCGCCGGATATAGTGCTCAAGCTGGCTGAAATCAT
>JBMOHO010000459.1:0-2009 GCA_049317805.1 Saprospiraceae bacterium | reverse complement strand
GGTGACTCCGAGAGGACTCGAACCTCTAACCTTCTGATCCGTAGTCAGATGCTCTATCCATTAAGCTACGGAGCCGTTACCGGTTTGATTTCGGGCTGCAAAGATAAACCAAACCGCGGCATAGATACAAGCCTAAATTTTAAATTTTTAAAAATTTCTCTACAACCTGGTCTTTGTCTCGGCCCAGGGTGAAAAAATAGGCACCTGCGGGCAGGTTACGGTAGTCGTACTCATACTGGTTGGTCGAAAATTGCAGCGGCGTGATTTCTTCTTCGTGCACCAATTGCCCCAGTGCGTTGAAAATGCGGACCTGATAGGGTTTGAAATCCGGGGTCTGATACGTGACCTGCAAAGGCCCGCGGCCAAAAGTGCCTTTTATATTCAGAATCTCCAGGGGGCCGACAACGCCGTAGCAGATGGCGCGCACAGCAGCAACCGATGCGGCCAGATCGAGCCGCCCTCCGGTAGTGGTGCTGTTTTGCAAAGTGGGTTCCGGAATCACGTGCTCCAGGATGATGTCGCGTGCGCGACGGGCTGTTGCAGAAGGGTTGGTCAACGCGTCGTTTGCAAATTGGTCGCAATTGAGGCTGTACAGCAGGGCAACGGCACCGGAGACCATTGGCGTTGAAAACGATGTGCCATCGCCGGCATTCCCGTATGTGGGCGTCGGGGGGTTTACGTCAAAGTTGACCCTGGTGGTGTACACATCCTGCCCGGGAGCGCCGAGGTCGATGTTTATACCGCCATAACCGGCTCCTGGCACTTTGTTGCCCAATTGGTCGACGTTGGTGACCGCGACCATGTACTCGCTTGGACAGGTGGTGGGCATATCGCCCTGTACGTCTACGTTGACATTTGCATTGATGGTGGCGCAGATGTTGAGGATGCCCAGTTTGCCGAGCGAATCGTACACCGCGCACCAGAGCGGGTAATTTTGGGCCAGGGCATAATCGATTCCAAAAGAAGCGTTGGTGGCCACCACAAAGGCACCCTCTTGTCCGTTGGACTGGTTGTAGCGGCGGCGTGCGTTGCCTACATATTGGTAGGCGGCTATGATTTCGTCTTCATACACGGTATTGGAAACGTTGAGCAGTTTAACCCGCCAGTTGACGCCGGCTACGCCTGCTGCGTTGTTGCCACGGGCACCGACGATGCCGTTAACGGAAGTGCCATGTGAATCGTTGTTGCCCTGCCAGTCGCCGTCAAAGCGGCCGTCGTAGCCGTGGTAATCGTCCACATAGCCGTTGTTGTCATCGTCTTTGTTGTTGTTTGGAATTTCTTTCCAGTTGAACCACCAGTTTTCGATCAGGTCCGGATGGGTGCGGTAGGCACCTTTTTCCAGAATGGCCACCACGATGGTGTCTCCGTTTGGGGTAAGCCCGCCGGTAGAGGCATCCCAGGCTTCCGGCGCATTGGCTGATTTCATGTTTTCCTGTCTCCACCAATCGGTATCATTGGGTTCGGTATTGCGGAATTCGGTTTTGCGGTTCCATTGGGCCGCGCGCACGCCGGGGAGGTTCTGGAGTTGTTGCAGCAACGATTCTGGTTGGCCGAATCCCTCATTGATGCGTACTTTGTACATGCCCCAGCTTTCGGCAACCGGTTTGTCGTATTGAGCAAAAGGCAGGCTGCGCAGTTTGGCCACGAATGTGGGCAGCGATATGCCTTGCTCCAGCTGCACCAGCGCCTCCCCGGATTTGCGTTCGGGCGCCTGGGCAAAAAGGGTACCCCAGCACAGCAGGGTCAATAAAAGTAGTGTTTTGTTCAGGTACGTCATGGTCAAGGCGGAATGTTATCCTATTAGAATACAAATGTACGCTTTGGGTTTGCCCAATGAGCTGCTTTTTTGCCACTTTGCTCAGTTTAGGCCAATTTTTTTCTAATTTGTTCAAAATAAACAGGTGCCAATGCCAGTCGGCTGCCGTACCAGGAGAACATTTCGCCGTCGACTACCGCTATGCGGGCATCCGGGCAGATCTCCCGGATTTCGAGGATGTGTTTTTCTGAAA
>JBMOHO010000458.1:0-2010 GCA_049317805.1 Saprospiraceae bacterium | reverse complement strand
TACCGTCATCGGCTCCTGGATGTGGTGGTACGCGCAATACCGTCCGCTGGAGGTGCTGCTGCCCAACCTGCTGCACGAATCGGCCAAACGCACGGCGATCGCGTACTCCTGGCCGCGTTTTTTCAAGCACCTGTACGAGTTTCCGTACAAGGAACTGTACCATTTTTTGCCCTGGTCTTTGTTGCTGGTGTTGGTGTTCGACCGATTTGTGCTCAACCGCCTGCAATCGCCTTTTGTGCGCTACTGCGCCTGGGTGCTGCTGGCCAACCTGCCGCTGTACTGGACCAGCGTGCACGTGGAGCCGCGCTACCTGCTCATGTTTGTGCCGCTGTTCAACACGGTGGGGCTGTACCTGCTGACCCAGCACCAAAAAGAGCGGAGTGGGCATTTCCGGTTGTTGTACGGGCTTTGGGGACTGCTGATGGTGGCGTGTCCGCTGGCCTGTTTGGCCCTGCTGTTTGTGCCCGATGTGCAGTATTTGGGCTATGTGTACTGGGTGGGCCCGTTGGCTGCGCTGGGGCTGGGCGTGTTGGCGTACGGGTATTTTGCCGACCGAAACGGCTTTTTGTGGTGGTTCGTGGCGGCGCTGCTGGTGGTGCGCATCGTGTTCGATCTGGTGGTGTTGCAGGCCCGGCACGACGAGACCATCACCACCCGCGCCCGCGCCGACGCCCGCGCGCTGGCCGACCGATATGCCGACCGCAACTGGTACGTGTACGGCGACGCCTACATCCGCGAACCGGCGTCGTTTTACCTGACCCAGCGGCTGGGCCGCATCATTCCGCGCACCACAGACACCACGTTGCAAGGCGCGTTGTACCTCGTGAATCCGGCAGAAACCCGGGTTCGGCCGGGGAGGCTGGTGGATTCTTTGCAAACGGATTATACGAACATGAAGCTGTATTTGTATTTTGGGGAGTGAAGGGGGGGGAATTATTTAAGTGGTACAAAAATTTTACAAAACAACGGCTATTGAAAAACAAAAGCCTATATTTGCAGTAAGTTTGATCTTATGACAAATCAGCAAATTCAGGGAATATTTACCCGTCAACAGGGAATCGTTAGCGCTCAGGTACTGCGCCAACAGGGCATTCATTATCAGCAGATCAATCAGTTGATTCGGCAGGGTACGGTGCGAAAACTGAAGCGAGGCCTGTATAAATGGGTCGATACGGATAACCACGAACTGAGTGACGTGGCCAGAATGATTCCAGATGGGGTGATTTGCCTGCATTCTGCCGCATTTTTTCATCAATTGACTACGTTTGTACCCCATGAGTACCACGTAGCAATTCCCGATAAATCTAAAGTGGCACTTCCAGCATATCCGGTCATAAAATTGTATTACTGGGATAGTCGGCCGTATACGCTCGGCATTCAAGAACCGGTGGTTGATGCCGCATCCATCAAAGTTTATTCGGCAGAAAAGACCGTTTGCGACATGATTCGCTTTCGAAAGCGGGTAGGCACAGACAGTCTAAAAGAGGTGTTGCATACTTACCTCAATCGCGCAGACCGCAACATTACAGAACTGCTCAAGCTTGCCCGAATACTCAAAGTGGAGAGCATTTTGCGCACCTATCTTGAAGTATTGGTATGAAAAACACCCCTTCTACCGTATAGCTGACGCAAAGCCAGATCACTGAATTGTTTCAACGGGACAGAACCGTTATTACCAAACACATCAACAACGTTTTTAAGGAGGGTGAATTAGAGCAGGAAAGCAATGTGCATTTTTTGCACATTGCAAATTCAGACAAGCCGGTAGATTTTTTTACAACCTGGATGTCATCATCTCGGTTGGCTATCGCGTGAAGTCCACACGGGTACCCAATTCCGCCAGTGGGCTACCAAAAAACAAATGGCTGAAATATTTGAAACAACGCCTCAAAATATTACGCTGCACATCAAAAGAGTTTATAAAGATGGTGAAATCGATGAATTCGCAACTTGTAAGGAATACTTACAGGTTCAAATGGAAGGAAAACGAAAAGTGCAACGTAAGTAATT
>JBMOHO010000457.1:0-2018 GCA_049317805.1 Saprospiraceae bacterium | reverse complement strand
TGGACAAAAAAGCCTTGAGGCATGACCTGGAGCGGCTGCTTGCAGGTGAAACGGTTGAACGCCTGGAATACACATTTAACAACCCCAAGGTCGTCCCCGGCAAACTGGTGTTTCAGCCCGCCCCGGTGGTCATCGTCGAAGGCCTCTTTGTGTTTCACTTTAAAAAAATAAAATCCCTTTTCGACCTCACGCTTTTTGTCAACGCCAAGGAAAACCTCAAGATCATCCGCCGCATCCGCCGAGACCAAAACGAGCGAAACTATCCCATCGAAGACGTGCTGTACCGCTACGAGCACCACGTGATGCCTGCGTATGAGCAATTTATCCTGCCCTACCGCGAGGAGGCCGACCTGGTGATCAACAACAACGACGACTTTGAACGCGCCCTGACCGTGATGCGCGGATTCCTCCGCAGCCACCTCACGCCTTCCTGACCATGTCTACCCTTTCTGTTTCGGCCGAGCGGCCGCTATACTCAAACGCTTTTGTGCTGCTGTGTGCTTCGCATGCGTTGTTTGCGGCCAGTTTTAATATGTTGTTGCCAGAGTTGCCGGCTTACCTGACCCAGTTGGGCGGCGCGGAGCACAAAGGGCTCATTGTCGCGCTGTTCACCATTACGGCGGGTTTGTCCAGACCATTTAGTGGCAAATTAGCCGACTCCATTGGCCGCATGCCGGTGATGTACATCGGCACCTTTGCCTGCGTGGTGTGCAGTTTATTGTACCCGGCCCTTGCTTTTGTGCAGGGCTTTTTGTTTTTGCGTTTTCTGCACGGATTTTCCACAGGGTTCAAGCCCACGGGCACTGCGGCTTACGTAGCAGACATTGTACCCGGAGCCCGTCGGGGTGAAGCCATGGGCTGGCTGGGCATCAGTTTCAGCGTGGGCAGCTCCGCCGCGCCGCCATTGGGCAGTTGGCTGGTGCAAAGCACGGGCGTGAACACCATGTTTTACACTTCCTCGGCCCTCGCGCTGGTATCTATGCTCATTCTGTTCAACATGCCGGAAACCCTGCACAAGCCAACCCCTTTTCATCCGAGGTTGCTCAAAGTGGGGCGGGATGAGTGGTACGATCCCCAGGCCATACCAGCTGCCATTGTCATGTTGTGCCTGTATTTCAGCTACGGCTGCCTGCTGACCATCGTTCCGGATCTTGGCGACCACCTCGGTGTGTCGAACCGCGGATTGTTTTTTACCCTGTTTACCGTAGGCAGCATTTCCACCCGGTTGTTTGCTGGCCGCATGTCTGATCGCCTGGGCCGTGTACCGGTTATACGGGTGTCGGTGTGGCTCATAGCAAGCGCCATGGCGCTGTTTGCCTGCGCACAAAACACGTGGGGGCTTTACAGCGCGTCACTTGTCTTTGGTCTTGGCTTTGGCGTATTAGCACCGGCCATCACCGCATGGACGGTAGACCTTGGCGACCCGGCGCGCAAAGGCAGGGCCCTGGCTACCCTGTACATTGCGCTGGAATTAGCCATTGGCGGCGGCGCGGCGCTGTCTGGTTGGTGGTATGGCAATAATTTAGACAATGTCCCGGCTATTTTCTGGTCGGCGGCGGCCCTTTGTATGGTGGGTTGGGCGTACCTGTATGGCAAAAAGGGCTGAAGCACAGGTCACAAAAAATTAATGTAGCATTGCTTTCCCTTCACAGGACAAAACCCGACTTTTGGGCATGCTGTACACCAATCGAAGTCTTTGGATTGCCCTTATGGCCTGTGCTGTCATGGCTTTTTTTGCCCGAAACCCCCAGTTTAGCGGTTTGGCGGGCTTCATCACGCTTGTTTTTTTTTCGTCAACCATCGCTTTGAGCGTGTACGGCATCGCCCTTGGCATCCGGGGTTACCGCTTGCGGGGCGATTTTTGGACCTTGCTGGCGCCCATCATCAATGCGCTAATACTAATTTCCTTCTTGGCGTTTTGCGGCTTGTATGTAGTCAGGGTGGGCTGGCCCTGGTGATAGGCCACCCATCATCTGCGCTCAAATATGTTTTTTAAATATCGCACCAGGCTTTATTTA
>JBMOHO010000456.1:0-2025 GCA_049317805.1 Saprospiraceae bacterium | reverse complement strand
GGCAATCGCTTCAGCATTGTTCTTTTGGCTTTTTTAACCCATTATTCGCATTAATTATATTTGGGCAAAATATAGCGGCTTTTTCAACGTCCCCAGCGCCGCTATGTAGCGTCCGGGAACCCTTCCGGCAAAAGAAAAAGCGGCGTCTTTTTGCACGACGCCGAGCGTTTCGATCACGTTGGCGAACTGCGACCTGCGGCGTTGCAAATCGGCGTACGTCGCTTCTTCCACCCTTTTGTCTTTGCGAAGCCTCCGCAGCGCGACCGAGCCTTTCAAATGGCTGTTCGCATGGCGTTCCACCGCCTCGAAAGCGATGTTCAGACCTTTCCTGCCGGGAAGCCCGGAAAGGTTTTTTCTTTCATTTCCCCAATGAAAATTTTGACAAAATAGAGAAAAATCTGACAAATTCGGCAGCATGGCGAGGCTGAGTTGGCTTAATGTTTTGACAAAGATATCTGCCCGCATGCCCAAAACAGAAGAGCAAAAATCGTGTCGGGCAGTGATTTTGGTCACTCGCCTGAGCATGTCGCCAATAACCTACACTGTAGTGGCCACGTATCTTAAAAAAGCGCGATGCCTTAATCGCGAAAACACGGGCGTTCGCGCAATTTGGCGTGGTAATGCAGACTCAGTTCGGCGGGTTTTAAAAACCGATTCCTTGAAAAACGGATTGCGCACGCTTTTGAGGGTAACTACATCCACGCGCCGGCCGAGCAGAAAAAACCCCGCTCGCGCGAGGCTGTGCCTCACATGTATTATCCATCGGGCTTTGCCCGCAAATGGATCACATAAAAAGCCCATCAGGACGTCCAATACAAAATCTGTAAGCAACATGGACTCGACTATTATGGCGTATATCTGAGGGATATATCAGCGGCGCTTTTTGTACGGGAGGCATATTTTCCGGCTACATTTGATCTTGGGCTACATGGATGAGGTGTTTTTTAAAACAATCCCATTAACTTGTGCCCAATTTCCCAAATGAATCATGGCCTTCGACGTTTTCATCAGTTACGCCCACCACGACAACCAGGCGCACGAACAGTGGGTGCACCGGTTTGCTGAAAAATTGGCAAACGACTACCGCAGCCGTTGTGGCAGAACGCTAAACATATTTTTAGACAAAGATGACCTGCAGGTTGGGAATGTCCTTGCCGATCGGCTCCAAAATGCCCTGCGTGCATCGAGCCTGTTGATTCCCATCCTGTCGCCCACCTACTTGGCCAGCCGATGGTGCCGGCGGGAGTTTCTCCATTTTCTCGATCAGCCCGAAGGGGTCATTGCCGGAGAGAGCAGCCGCATTCTGCCGGCGCGCCTCATGCCCGTCGACCGATTTGATCCCGATGCCGATGACCGCATCGAAACCGAACGCATCGTCGGTTTTATCAATGACATGGAGATTCTGTATGCCGATTTTCACGAAGGTCGACTGCCCATGGATCAGGAAACCCGACCTTTTGCCGAAAAAATAGCGTCGCTCTCCGAAGTCGTGCACGAACTGCTCAAAAAAAGGAATCCTCCTCCGGCTCCGACGCCTGGCGGGGAATCGCTCTATTTCGCCTACACCTCGGGTGCCACCCAGTCCCTGCGCGACGGCCTGTTCAAGGAAATGGAGCAGCAACACAAGCACAAACGCATCGCCCTCCGCACACTGCCCAATTTGCCCTGGGAGGACATCAAGGACAAGCCCGCCGCCGAACTGGAGCGCACCATACGCGCCGAGTTGAGCGCCTCTGTCTTTTCGGTGCACCTGTTTGATGACCTGGAAGGCCCCAAAGCCGCCGATTCCCGCGCACCGGTAGCCCACCTCCAGTACCAATTGGCACTGGAAAAAGCCAAGGCCGATCCGCAGTTCCGCCTGTTTTATGCCTATCGGATCACCGACGACTGCTCCGGCGCGCAGGAGGACATGCTCAACGGCATCGCCAACGACGCCCGACAATTAGCCAACATCATCCACCTGCCCGACTTTGAGCGCGGCCTTCGCGCGCTTGAACCACTCGCGCGGCTTGGGCTCGGCGCCGA
>JBMOHO010000455.1:0-2029 GCA_049317805.1 Saprospiraceae bacterium | reverse complement strand
TACAAAACCGTGGTATCCAACGGTTTGGTGCTGGACAAAAACGGCGAAAAAATGTCGAAGTCCAAAGGCAACACCGTCGACCCGTTTGACACCCTGGCCGAATATGGTGCCGACGCCACGCGCTGGTACATGATTGCGAATGCCAACCCCTGGGACAACTTGAAGTTTGACGAGGCCGGCATCCTGGAGGTGCGCAACAAGTTTTTCGGAACACTATTCAATACCTACAATTTTTTTGCCACCTACGCCAACATCGATGGCTGGCGCATGGACGAGTTCAACGTCATGCCCTATGCCCAACGCACAGAGCTTGACCGATGGATCATCTCAAAACTGTACAGCCTGGTGGCCGATTACCGTGCGGCTATGGACGACTATGAGCCTACCCGCGCTGCCCGTTTTGTAGAAACATTTGTGGATGAACACCTGTCCAACTGGTATGTGCGCCTCAGCCGTCGCCGTTTCTGGAAGGGAGAGCTCAATGCCGACAAAGACGCTGCTTACCAAACGCTTTTTGAATGCCTCATGGTCACAGCGCAACTGTCGGCCAGCCTGGCACCTTTTTTCAGCGATTGGCTGTACCGCAACCTGCGGGCACCCATCGGCGCACGGGCCGTCGAAAAAGGCACCCCGCTCCGCCATGCATCGGTGCACCTCAGCGACCTTATCCTTCCCGACCCCTCAAAGGTGGATCAAGCGCTTGAAAAACGTATGGACTATGCACAGCGCATCTGCTCTCTGGCCCTCAGCCTGCGCAAAAAAGACCGCCTGCGGGTGCGCCTGCCTTTGCAAAAAATCTTGCTGCCGGTACTCGACGAAGCCTTTATCGTCGAAGTGGAAGGCGTCAAAGACCTCATTTTGTCCGAAATCAACGTCAAATCCATTGAGTACATCACCGACGCAGACGGCCTCTTGCAAAAGGCAGCCAAAGCCAATTTCAAGACCCTCGGTGCCAAATTGGGTAAAGACATGAAAGCCGCTGCCGACCGCATTGCCGCCTTTACCAATGCCGACATCAATGCGCTGGAAAAATCAGGCGCAGTAGACATGGAGATCAACGGGACGATGTATACCATCACCCCCGAGGACATGGTGGTGACCACTGAAGACTTGCCCGGATGGAAAGTAGCCTCCGACGGCGCCCTTACAGTGGCACTCGATATCCACCTCGACGAAGCCCTGCTCTCCGAAGGCCTTGCGCGCGATCTTGTAAACCGAATCCAGAACATCCGAAAAGAAAAAGACTTCAACGTGACCGACCGCGTGGTGGTCACCCTGGAAAAACACCCCGCCATTTTGCAGGCTGTCGAACGCTTCCACGACTACATCAAAAGCGAGGTGCTGGCAACCGACCTTTTGCTGCACCTCACAGTGGACGCGCCTCCTGTTGAGTTGAACGACGAGATCGCCCTCGGTATCGCAGTTGAATTAAGCTGAACGCTTTTAATAGACTCATTTACAAGGCAAAACGACTTCAAATAAACAAATCACCCAATAAACAAATCACCCAACATGGCCTGGATCGCCCTTGAGCACATGCAGTTTTACGCCCACCACGGCGTGTACGACGCCGAACAGGCCATCGGGGGGGAATTTGTCGTAGACGTATTCATCAAAACGAAGATCAGTAAGTCAGCAGGCAGCGATGCTGTGGAAGACACCCTGAACTATGAAACGGTGTTTCAGGTATGCCAACAGCAAATGGACAAACCCCGGAAGCTCATTGAAACGGTGTTGTACGGCATTGTGGCAGGCTTGAAACACCAGTTTGGCAGTATGGAAGGGGTTCGGGTACGGGTGCGCAAACTGCATCCGCCATTGGGGGGGCGTGTCGGCAGCGCGTGGGTAGAAGAGGAGTTTGATTTTACGTCCGAGTGCCCGCGTTGCAAAAGCAAACTGGTTTGTTACAACGACGACGATTGCTGGTGCCGCAACGTCATGGTGCTGCCCGCTTCTCGTGAAACCATTCAGCGGCAATATGGGAAAAAATGCCTGTGTGAGAACTGCCTCAAAATTTATGCGGGATGAC
>JBMOHO010000454.1:0-2043 GCA_049317805.1 Saprospiraceae bacterium | reverse complement strand
ATATCGCACCTGAAAATAGGTGGCTGGCAAGGCCAGGGCAAAAGAGGCGATGCTCGCCGCCAGAGCTGTGCTCCAGAACGGCAGCAGCAAATGGCCCGCCAGCAAATGGATCAACACCCCGCCCGCTAATACAACCGGCAGCAAGAGCCGCGGAGGAAGGGCCATTTGTAAACATTTGTTGAAAAAATCCAACCTGCCCTCTCTAACCAATGCCCCCAAACCAAGGTGCAAAAACCGGCGCGCATAGTGCCACTGGGCGGCAATCCACCGGCTGCGCTGGCGCGCAAAATTGGCCGGGCGACTCACTTTTTCGTCCAGCACGGTAGCCGCCTCGTCATACCCGATGCGAATGCCTTGCTGCGTCAGGCGCAATTCCAGCTCCTTGTCGAACCCGCCCATGGCATCAATTGCAGGCATGGTTTGGGCAAAAAGGTTGTACTCAAATGCCATACCCGATCCCGCCAGGCGGGCAGACAAGCCAAGTGCGTGGTGGCCGCGGCACAGGATGTGGTTGTTGATGTCTTCGCTCGCGCCATCCAGCAAGGCGATGCCGTTGTGGTGGTTTTTGGGTGCCCGGCGACCTTGAATGGCCACCCAGCCGGACTCAAACCGATCGGCCATCCGATGGAGAAAACCATGCTCCATGATGTTGTCGGCGTCCAGCACCACGGCCATGTCAAAAGCCCGGTTTTCATTTGTCAACTGCCGGAGAGCGGCGTTTAGTGCGCGCGATTTGGTGCTTTTTTCAAAAGAAACTTCCATCACGCGCAGGTTCAGGCGCTTCAGTTGCTCGATGGTAGACGACTGCAATCCATCCGCAATAACCATCACCTCAAACCGGTCGGCGGGGTAATTGTGGTTACAAGCGGCTTCGGCGACGCCCATCACCACGTTGTCTTCCCGGTAAGCCGGTATGAAAACGGCCACTCGGGGTCGTACGCCCCGCAGCCTCTTTTCGCTTGCTGGTTTTTGGTAAAAATGGCCCGTTACAGCAAAAAAGAGCTGGTAAAATGCGCCCCAGGCCAGATAAGCCAGCAGCAAAGCATCAACACTGAAAAGAATGTACGTAAGCATGATTTAGATTTGTGAAGGATCGACAATGATGGCCGGGGTGTGTTCCTCATCCCATCGGGGTGAAATAAAAATGATTGGAATGGCTATGCCCATGATGATGCTCGTAGGCATTTGGCTGAATACCTGGTTGCCATAGCTGGCGAACATGATGCCCAGCATGCCGCAGTACAGCGCGGCTATTTTGGTGCGCAGCACCGGATCGCGGAGATGCCATACAATATGGCCGCCTTTTCCGATGAAAAAACCGAACATGAGCAGGTGCAGGCAAATGCCCACGATGCCGGTTTCAACCCAAACCTTGACGTAGTAGCTGTCGGTGGGCGTCCTGGCCAAAAGACTGTGTGGATTGAAGCGGGCGCCCCAAAATCCGGCAGCACCGATACCCCCGCCGAATGGCCGGTTTTGCAGGTATTTACCGAAGGTGATCTGGTTGTTGTAGCGCACCAGCATCGACGGGTCTTGCGGGTTGAGCGCTGTGCGCATCCGCCGTATTTGTTCGACGTGCTGGAACGCGAAGGTGTATTTCAGAAAGAAAAAGGCAATGCCCAACACCAGCAGCCCCAGCGTAAGCACCTTGAAGTTGCGGCTGATGACCAAGTACCCAATGGCTCCGGCAGCCGGAACAAACAACGCGCCCCGCGTGCCGGAAATGGCAAAACCAACCAGGGTAATCAATGCTACAACCACATACCAGATGCGCCGCATAGGCGACACCGGAGCCAGCGCCATGATGGCAAATACCAGGCTCACCATGGCCTGGGAGGCGCCAAATTGTCCGGCATCGCTGTAAAAGGAAACGCCCGTAGCTTGCCGTGCAAAATGTGCGTCATGGCATTTCCTTCTACGTACAGCCAGCGCCACTCCGCATCGTCCAAACCAGTCGTCAATTGCCTGAAACCCCAGATGGTTCCCAGTACAGACAACACGCCCATTGCATTCAGAAAAAAGTCCATTTGGCGCGACTACCGG
>JBMOHO010000453.1:0-2045 GCA_049317805.1 Saprospiraceae bacterium | reverse complement strand
TTTTTAAACCGCAAAACCGCAAAATGTAAAACCGCAAAACCGCAAAAGTTAATGAGACCGCAATAAAGTAATATCCTACAGTTCCATTTCATCCCCCGGTTCCGGTTTTCTTTCAGGCTGTTTCATCGCCTCCGGATCCCAAGTCCACAAGCCCTGTTCAAATTCACGGCGCATGAGGGCCAGGTTTTCGTCGTGGTATGGTTTCAGGCTTTGATGCATGGGGTAGCGGCTCCAGATGGATTCTTCGTCTAAGGGCACGCCGGTGCTGATGCTTTCGCGCAGGGCGTAGATGTATGCCAACCCCTCTTGTTGCCGGTTCATCCAGCTTTCCATATCGAACGTCATGCTGCCATGGCCGGGCACCAC
Source organism: Saprospiraceae bacterium (assembly GCA_049317805.1). Taxonomy (GTDB): domain Bacteria; phylum Bacteroidota; class Bacteroidia; order Chitinophagales; family Saprospiraceae; genus M3007. The sequence continues at coordinate 1,679 of JBMOHO010000453.1, read as the reverse complement.
GCGCGTGAACCAGTTGCGGTCGTGGACGTCATTGAGTTTCAGGAGCGATTCTATGTAGTCCACGCTGCTGTGGGTGATGAACGGAAACTCCAGATCCGAGAGGTAATCGCCGGCCACCAGGAGGCCCAATTGCCAAATGATGACCATCATGCTGTCGGCAGTATGGCCGGGCATGAGGAAAATAGACAGTTTGGTTTGCCCGATGCGGAACTGAACACCGTCTTTGTACACCAAAAAATTGCCTTGCGGATATTCCAGCGGATAATGGCGCCGCAAATAATACCGCTCGTCAAAAGCTTTGGCTTCGGCCAACAGCGCGTCTCGCTGCGGGTTGTTGGCCATGGCTTCGGTCATGAACGTTCGATTGGGGGAAAACGCGCGATAACCAAGGATGTGGTCAAAATCGGAGTGCGTAAAGAACAAATAAAGGGGTTTGTCGCCCCTTTTTTCGTAAACCAGCTGTTGAATCGCTTTCACTTCCTGAGGCAATATACCCGGATCAATCACCATGACCACGTCGTCGGTGTGGATGACGGTGGTGTTCATTTGGTACAGCGCACTCTGAAAAACCGTTATGTTAGGGTCTCTGAATAGGATATTTGCCATGTTCATTCTGGATTTTTGGCCAACAAGTGGTAAAAAAGGCCTATTTTTGCGGCGCTTTCGCCTGCGACAAATGTAGGCAACCCAAGCCCCTCAACCAAACAACTGCAACAAGAAATGGGAAACATAGTCGCCATCGTCGGTAGACCGAACGTGGGAAAATCAACTTTATACAACCGCTTAGTTGGGGAGCGAGACGCCATTACGGATGACTTTTCAGGGGTCACACGCGACCGAAAATACGGTTTCTGCGAATGGAATGGCAAACGCTTTACCGTGGTGGACACCGGCGGGTTTGTGCATGGTTCCGACGACGTGTTTGAATCGGCCATCCGCCAACAGGTGCGCATTGCCTTGGAAGAAGCCGCTGTGGTGCTCTTTATGGTTGATGCCCAAACCGGCATCACCGACCTCGACGACAGCATGGCCAAACTGCTCCGCCGCAGCACCAAACCGGTGTATCTGGTGGTCAACAAGGTGGATAACCACCGGCGCCTGCTCGAAGCCAATGAGTTTTACAGCCTGGGTTTCGAAAATGTCTTTTTCATCGCCTCCATCAGTGGCAGCGGTACGGGCGACCTGCTCGATGAGGTGGTAGAGCACATTGAAAACATGGAGGAGCTGGATACCCCGCTTCCGCGTTTTGCCATTGTGGGGCGTCCAAACGTGGGCAAATCTTCGCTTACCAACGCACTGCTTGAAGAAGACCGCAACATTGTGACGCCAATAGCCGGCACCACGCGCGATCCGACGCACTCGCACTACAACAAATACGGCAAAGAATTCATCCTGATCGACACCGCCGGCATCCGCAAAAAAACCAAGGTGGAAGAAGACCTCGAGTTTTACTCCGTCATGCGCGCCATTCGGGCGGTGGAAAATTCCGACGTATGCCTGCTGGTCATAGACGCCAAAGACGGACTGGAATCGCAAGACCAGAACATCATCCGTTTGGCCCAAAAACGCCACAAAGGGTTGGTGATCCTCGTCAACAAATGGGATCTGGTGGAAAACAAGGAAACCAACACGCCGCGCGACTACGAGCTGGCCATTCGGAATAAAATAGCGCCCTTCAA
>JBMOHO010000452.1:0-2057 GCA_049317805.1 Saprospiraceae bacterium | reverse complement strand
CCATTTGACAATAACTTTTCGGAGCGAGACATCCGAATGATGAAAGTCAAACAGAAAATATCGGGATGCTTCAGGAGTATTAACGGCGCTAAATTCTTCATAAGAACTCGCAGTTTTATTATCACCACCCAAAAACAAAATATAAATGCTTTAAAAGCATTGATATTTTGTTTTTGGGTAATTCTTTCCCTTCTCAATTAATCAGTACCCCGACGTGCTGAATAGTTACGGTATATTAAACAAATTCCCTCACCGCGCCAACTGCTCCACCACCACCGCACTCGGCGTCGCTATCCCTACATTCCCCAGCAGCACATTTCGGTCATTAGCCGAGCCGTTGTACTTCACAACCCCGTCCAGATTATAGTCCTGGAGCCGGTATCCGGGTACTACGTTATTGGGCGTGGCCAAGCCCACTACGCTGAGGATTGAGTTGCGGTCGTTGTTACTGCCATTGTATTTGAGTTGGAAATCTGTCCTGCCATTGCCAGCCCAGAGGGTGTAGCGCCCGCTGATCAGGCGCTGGGCGGGGCTGAGGCCATTGTGGGCGTAGAAACCTTCGGGAGGCAGGGTGGTGAAATTGGTAAACACGGCTGCTCCGCGTTCGTAAAATTTGGGTTCGCCCAACTGTACCCCGAGGTGGTTGCGGTGCCGTATAGCTAGGTAGTAACTCCCCGTATCCAAATCATGACCAAAGCCGACAGGTGATACACCATCCACGTCCACTACATCGCCGTCGCGTTGCACCAAAGCTGCTCGGGTGGCCACTACCAGCGCGGGCATATCCGCATTGCGCAGTTCCAGGAATACCCAATCCACAATGGCGTCGGGACCGGAAACGGCCAGCACGGCTGGCGTGGTCTGCTCCCCCCCGCCGCCGCCAGCGTGGGTAAATGTGTTTAATCCGGTATATGGCTCCGTCAGCGGGATACGATTTTGTACGCGCAAGTTGTCGTGCATGAGGTTGGCGGCAGGGACGTAGGGGCCTTGAAGAAGAACGCGGGCTCTGATCTGGATGCGGTTATCGAACGACACAGTTTGGTCACCCGCCGTTTTGGGCGGCTCGACGTTGCCAGCCCGATCCGTGGAGCGGGTATAAAACACATAGATGGAACCCGTTTCCCCGGCAAATAACATTACAGTGGAATCGATTTGTTCGCCAATGATCAGGAACGGTCCGCCGTCGCGGGAGGCGTAGACGTCATAAAACGCTACGCCACTGCCGTCGGGGTCGTCTTGGCCGGTCCAACTGATTACGAGGCTGTCGCCTGGTTGTACATAATCGGGCAAATCATCCAGCACGCTGGCCGGTGGCAGAGCGTCGACACGGTTGGTCCAGGTATTGGTCTCGATCGCCGGGTTGATGTCGAATACGATATTCGCCGTCGCTTGTATGCTGTCGCCGGTTTGCGCTGCTGCGGCCGGCAGGATATTGTATTTCACAAAGCCCTCGCCGTTGCCCTGTGAATCCTTGACCGGAAGGAGGCCTTTGTCGGGGTCGTATGGCGGCTGTCCCGTCGCGGGGTCAACGCTTTGAAACACCCAAAACACTTCGTTGCGTTGCAGGTCCACACCGGCTGTGACTTCCACATTGACATCCAGTTCAGCTGCAGTATTTAATACTTGAGAGATATAATTGGTATTCTCAGGAACGGTGAACTCCTGACCCGCAAACCCGAAGTCGCCCAGTTGCACGCTCAGGGCATTCACCGTCGAATCCAGTGGCTGCCGTATCACGACGCGTTGCGCCGATGTACTCGCCAGCGTACTATCATTTTCAAAGTTGATCCGGTATTCCAGGCGATTTTGTCGGGATACCCAACGTGCCGAATCTACTCCGGCCGGGCCGATGATTTCGTTGGGGTCGCAAGGATTAGGAATGGGGATGGATTTGCAGACAGCTTCAGACAAATGTTTACAGATCACCTTCACAGCTACCCAACAGGCAACTCGGCAGATCACATATGCGGGAATAATTGCCTCGGGCCCCAAAGCAGCCGATCCGGCGGCGACCCTTACACACACGTTTTGGCAGACAGGTTTTTGGACTTTGCCAC
>JBMOHO010000451.1:0-2063 GCA_049317805.1 Saprospiraceae bacterium | reverse complement strand
TGGTAGCTGATTTTGCTAATAGTGTTGTCGGGTTGGGGTTCGCCGGGCACCTGGGTCCAGGAATTGGAGAGGTCGCCCTGCAGAAAAATGCCACGCCACACTTTTCCGCGCAGAAAAGCGCCCGCTTCTGTGTCAAACAGGTTGAGGTTTTTGAAGCCCGAATATTTGACCGAGCTGTAGAAAAAGTTGATGCGCGGGCCGACGGACAACATGGGCGTAATTTTGTACCCCAATTGACCGGCAACGCCGATGCCAAAAGAGTTGCCGCCATTGTAACTGCTGAAACCGATGTTGGGGCCTACACCCCACCAGCATTGCTCCCAAATGTTGTTTTCAGGTGCATCGCTTTTTTTATCGCCTTTTTTGGCAGTAGGGTGTTGGCTCCAGGCCATAGCAGGCAAAAGTAGGAGCAAAAAAAGTACTCCCCAAATGGTGTTGTTGTTCATACGCTGTCTTCCGGCCAGTACCGGACGGGCCAAAGGTACGCCTGCTGCATCAATTTATGCTGTTGTGTTGTTTTCCTGTTGAAATTGACACCAACAAATTGTCAATCCGTCAAATATTTGACTAAAGCAGACAATTTTTTAAATCGACAAAAATAAATTTCGTGCAAGGTGTACTTTCGCACTTTATTTGGGGTGAAATGCGCCATCAGACTCACCTCTTCCCAGTAAATCCGGCATTTGAACAACATTTCAAACCTACCCGACATTATGGTTATTCGCTTACGTTCAATGGGGCTATTGCTATCAGCTGCCTTAATTCTGGTCTCCCAGCACCTTCTTGCTCAATCATTTACAGGAGCACTCCAGGCCACGTTTACTGCGCCCGAGCTGGCTTCTACACTCACCACGTACGAAGTGTATCGCATAGACGCCAATCAGGTGGATCAGTATGCGCGCAAACTGCCCAACGGCGGCACGTACACGTTCCAGCTTGGCAGCCGCCAGTGGGCCTTGGCCCTGGAACCCAGCGGCGTGGTAGCCGCCAATTATGCATTGCAAACAGGCGCTGATAAAAGCGCCGTGGATGCCTCAACCATGCCGCCTACCACCTGGCAAGGCTTCGAAAAAACCGGTTACGGAAAGGTTCGACTGACTTTTGCGGAAGAATTCATCTACGGATACGTCGAACAAGGTGGCGAACGCTGGTACATCCAGCCGGTTTGGCACATGGTACCCGGTGCAGACCGCGACCTCTTTGTGGTGTATCCCGAAAGTGGCGTCGTAGATACTTATGGCGGCTCTTGTGCCGTACTGGAGGAGCAAAAGGTGCATGAAGAGTACCTGAAAGACGTTATCCAGGAACAACTGGAAGCGGCTGAAGCCAAATCGCTCGCCTGCTATGAAGTGGCCCTTGCCTTGGCGTCCGACAACTCCATGTTGACCAAATACGGCTCCATCGGGTCGCTGCAAGCCCGCAATGCAGGTGTGATCAATGACGTAGAAGGCGATTACGCCAGCGGCAATTTTAACCACGACGTTCAGTTCAACATTGTCATACAGTTTGTGCCGGCCGGCAACGACCCCTGGAGCAACTCCACTGACCCCGGCGTGTTGCTGAACAGCTTCACCGTGTGGGGCAACAACGGCGGATTTGGCGTGCAATACGACCTGGCCCAGCTCTGGACCAACCGAAACCTCGACGGTTCTGTGATCGGTATTGCCTGGCTCAACGGCATTTGCAACAGCAACCGATACAGCGTTTGCCAGGATTTTTCAAACAACGCAGATCTCATCCGCGTATTGACATCCCACGAATTCGGGCACAACTTCAGCCTGGTGCACGACAACAACTGCCCGCCGCCCAATTACATCATGTGCCCCTCGGTGTCCAACACGATGCAATGGAGTACCCAGTCGATCAACACCATGAACAGCAAGTTGACCTCGCTCATCAACAACGGGTGTATTTCACCTTGTGGGGCCAACCCGCCGCTGGAAGCAAACTTTGAATGGAATCCGGATCCTGCCTGCCAAGGCGAGTCCATACAGTTTACCGACCTTTCCGTCGGAAACATCACCAGCCGCGCCTGGACGTTCCCGAGCGGCAACCCTGCTACG
>JBMOHO010000450.1:0-2071 GCA_049317805.1 Saprospiraceae bacterium | reverse complement strand
GGTTTCGGCAGTTGACCATGCGTAAGCGGCCAAACCAGCCGCGGCGCTCAGGGTGACGTTGCTGTTTACGCAGATGACGCCAGGGCCATTGACGGTTGCAATGGGCAGTGGGTTGACCACCAGCGTAAATCCGGCAGTGGCGGTGCAGCCCAAGTTGTCGGTGGCCGTTACGGTGTATATCCCCGGGGTGCCCACTGTGATGTTGGGGCTTACCGAGTTGTTGGACCAGGCATAGCTGTCGAAACCGGATGTGGCGCTCAGTTCGGCCGTTGTATTTTGACAAATGGCGGGGGCCCCGCCCACCGTTACCGTTGGCAGTGTGGGTATGCTGATGCTGATGACGTCGCTGCCGCTGCAACCTGTGCCGTCGGTGACGGTGACGGTGTAGTCGCCCGCATTGGAAACGGATATGGTTTGGGTGCTCTGACCTCCCGACCAGGCATAGGTGCTGAAGCCGGTGCCGGCATCGAGCACGATCTGGCCGTCACAGGCATAAGGCAAAGCGTTTACCGTGGGTGTCAGGAACGGTTGGACGGAAAAGTTAAAGCTATCCACTCCGAGGCAACCGTTGCTGTCTGCAACGGTTACTGCGTAAACGCCTGCGTCAGATACCTGAATGGCATTGGTGCTGTCTCCAACTGACCACAAATAAGTGTCGAATAAACCACTGACGACAAGCAATGCATCCGATCCGATACAAACACTGGCAGGGCCCAGTATGGTTGGCACGGGTGCAGGCGCACCGAGCACCGAAACCAACGCGGTATCTCTACATCCCAGTGTATCTACAATCGCCAACTGGTAAACGCCTCCCGATGCAACGGTAATGGTGCGCGTAGTATCGCCTGTAGACCAACTGTACGCAGCAGCCAATGGAACTGCCGATAACACCCCGGACTCCCCGGGACACAACACGGTATCTCCCGTTGCTGCTGCAAATGCCTGAACCGGGAGGATTGCCAAAATACTGCCGCTTCCTAAACACCCGTTTCCGGCTTGTACAACCACTGATATGGTATCCGACTGGTCAATATTGATTAAACCAAGCGTATCGCCAGTAGACCAAAAATAACGCAAGTATTGGTCAACAGTGGTCAGTTCCAAGGTGCCGTCACATGCATAAGGTTCAATGGTGAGCGCAACGTCAAACGTATCTGAAGGCTGAAGGTTAATGCCGTATTTTCCCGTACACCCAACTGCGTTTGTAACCGTAACCTGATAAATCCCCGTGTCCGATACCATGATGGACTGGGTAGTTGCCCCATTTGACCAACCGTAGGTGAGCAGACTATCCTCTACCTGCAACGTCCCAATACCACCATCACATAAAACACTGTCGCCAATAATCTTTGTCTGTACACCCGGAAGAATGTTTAGCGTAAACGATGGATTGCCTGGGCAAAAGGGCAATTCGCATGCGCACAGGGCGTCGCTCAATTGTTGTGTGCGAACAATATAATTGCCGGGTAGGAGCTGCGACGGAACGCACCACTGGAAAGAGCCCGTTGTTTCAAAAAAAACAAAAGAGCCGGTTTGTCCATTCGGGCCTACCAGGTCCAGGATAAACGGCGGCGTGCCTGTAAACGCTACGTCCACTTTGGCACAACCACCCGAACAGACCTGAGGCTGCGCAACAGCGAAAGAAACCGTTGGTAATGGTGCCGCCCCAACCGTGGCTGCCGCAGTAGCCGAACAATCGAATTCATTGGTAACGGTAACCGAATACGTATTTGGGGTAGTTACGGTGATGCTTTGATCGAACGTCCCGTTAGACCAAGTGTAGTTCAGCCCGCCCGGTTCGGCAGTAAGCACTACCTGATTTCCCTGACAAATTATTTCACCATCGCCATCAATCGAAACATTCTCGCTGATGTCGCCCGATTCCACTTCTATCGACGCTGTCGAGGTGCCAAAACACGGTTGAGTTACCGTCACCGAATACGTTCCGGGGGTATTTACGGTAATGCTTTGTGTAGACTCCCCGGTAGACCATGTGTAAACGCCATTAACGACCGGGCCCGCCGTCAATTGCGTGGAACCACCGGTACAAACGGTCGGCTTACCGGTGATG
>JBMOHO010000449.1:0-2082 GCA_049317805.1 Saprospiraceae bacterium | reverse complement strand
TTGTCCAACACATTGCTGGGCGCTTCGGCCAGTCGGCGGGTGAAGTCATTGTGCAAGCTCCGGCCCGACACATCCTGCACATAATCCATGGCGCGCAGGGCGTATTGCAGGATCTGGTTGGTTTCGAGGCCCGAAATTTCGTCAAAAAACCAGCCGCAACTCGTGTACATCAGGATCGAGTGCCGTTGCATTTCGAGCAAACGCAACACCAACACTTCTTCCAGGCTGCTCAGGGTGCGGCGGCAATGTTTTTCTAAAAAGCGCTTCACCGATTCCTCTGAGCGGTCGAGCATCACCTCAATATAATCGTTGCGGGCTGCCCAGGGGTCGCGCAAAAAGCGTTGTCCTTCCCGTTCAAACAAAGGGCCGGTCTGGTCGCGCAGCCAATCGAGGGTATCGCGCAGGGGTTTGCGCCAGCGCTGGTGCCAGCCCGAGTTGCCGCCCGTGTTGCAACCGCAGTTGCTGCGCCAGCGTTCGACGCCGTGTACACAGCTCCAGGAGGAGTTTTCGTGGATTTGCACCTCCCATTGGGGCGGAAACAGTTCTAAAAACTGCCCATAATTGGTGATTTTAGCGTCGTTGCCGCTGTCTATTTGGAACAGGCAATCGGCCAGGGCCATTTCGCCAAAGCGGTGATGGTGGCCATAACTTTCGCCGTCGGTGGCGATGTGGGAAAGTTCGGGGGTGTCGTCGTTGGAAAAAACGCTCAACATGCGGTTGGCAAAGTTTTTACCACTGTTGAGCAGGCCGTTAAAAGCCACTTCCTGCGCGATGCCGCCGTTGTAAAAAAACAGAGCAATGCGGCGGCCGCTGGGCAACTGACACCAATACGGACTGCGGGTGTCGATGGACTCCGCATTAACGTCTTTCCAGGCCGTGGACATCGTACCGCCCATTTTCCGCACGGCTTTCGCCTGGCGCGGGGCCAATACCGTATATAAAATGCCGTGTGCGGCGAGTACTTCGAGGGTTTCGGTATCCACGGCGGTTTCGGCGAGCCAGATGCCTTCCGGGGCGCGTTTGAACCGAAATTCAAAATCGCGGATACCCCATACCACCTGCGTTACCTTGTCGCGGTAATTGCAAAGCGGCAAAATCAAATGGCTGTGTACCTGTGCCATGGCCGAACCGTGGCCGCCAAACAATTCCTGGCTGCGTTGGTCGGCGCGCAAGACCAAATTATAGGCCTTCGGGTCCATTTCTTCGAGCCAGGTAAGTAAGGTAGGCCCGATATTGAAAGAAATGCGGCTATAGTTGTTGCGAATTTTATTGATCCAGCCCTGGTCATCGAGGATACGGGCGGCTGCATTGGGCGCGTAACACTCAAAATTGATGCGTGAATTCCAGTCATGAAAGGGACGGGCGCTTTCCTGTTGCTCCACAGTTTCCAACCAGGCGTTTTCGCGTGGAGGCTGGTAAAAGTGGCCGTGGATACAAACGTACTTATTTTTGCGTGGCATGCGGCGAAGGTAGGGAACTCGGTGAAATGATGCAATTGGATTGCAAAAGTGCTGCCAACTTAACATTAGAAAAAGTTCAAGGTTCCTATAAGCTTATATTTTATCTGCGCAAACCCTACCTTTGCGCTGCAAATTTCCACTTTTGTCTGTTTTAAGTAGTTCAATCATTTCATACCCGCATGACATCTCGCGCAATACGCCAGCAATTTCTCGATTTTTTCGAATCAAAAGGCCATAAAATCATTCCTTCTGCGCCCATGGTGGCCAAAAGTGACCCCACGCTGATGTTTATCAACTCCGGCATGGCCCCTTTGAAAGATTTTTTCCTGGGCAACCAAGCCCCCCCTGCCAAGCGGGTGGCCGATACCCAAAAATGTCTGCGGGTAAGCGGAAAACACAATGACCTGGAAGATGTAGGCTTCGATGGCTACCACCACACCATGTTTGAAATGCTGGGCAACTGGTCTTTTGGCGATTATTTTAAAAAAGACGCCCTGGCCTGGTCTTGGGAACTGCTTACGGAAGTGTATAAAATTCCGAAAGACCGCTTGTATGTATCGGTGTTTCAAGGCGATGAAACACAAGGACTTCCCTTTGACCAGGAAGCGTTTGACACTGGAAA
>JBMOHO010000448.1:0-2139 GCA_049317805.1 Saprospiraceae bacterium | reverse complement strand
TTATAAAACCTCCCTTAACCTCCTTTCCTCTGTGGTCTGTTTCCGCCGAAGGCGGCCCTCATTCATTGATAGCTGGCCACCAGGTCCCGCAAATTTTGCAGATAAAGTCTCTTCACAGGGTCACGGTTGACCTTGTTGGTTTGGGTATGGAAACGGTGGTTATCCAAAAACGTGACCTGGAGTTGGTTCCACGATTGTTCGTCGTGAAGGATGTTATAGGCCTTTAACTCTTCAAACAGGGAGCTGGCAATGGGGTAGAAATCGGCGCGGCCGAGATAGTCCAAGTCGGCGTCGCACAGAATTTCTTCAAGGATATTTTTGGGTGACTGGGGTATTTTGGTGGACATGATCATGCCCTTGATCGCGTCTATGTCCGCTTGTGCATAACCAAAAGAAGGCAGGATTTCCTGTGCCATGCGGCAGCCTTCCGCCTCGTGGCCCATGTGTTGGCCAGTCACAAAACCGGCATCGTGGTACAATGCAGCTGTTTTTACAAGCGTGACCTCGTGGCCGCGAATGCCTTCGCTTTCACACAACGCTGTAGCCATGCGCAACACATCAAGTGTGTGGTGCAGACCATGGTAAAACAATTGCTCGGACAACTCTTTGCGCAAGCGTTCTAAAATGTACTGTTTGGCGGCGCGGTAATCCATCGAATGGTGACAAGGATTCAGTGAAAGCGCAATTTTGATGAGCAATGGGTTGGATTTCTCCATAAACGGCACTCCGGGGTAGTACATTGCTGCCTGCAAAAGTAAGGGCTTTACAATCTAAAAGCACAAAAACATTTTGCATGATAAATTAACGTCAAAAAAATCAATATTTGATGCAATATGCGTCATATTTGCTTTTCTTTTTTAAACAAATCGTTAACCATTTAACAATCAAAGTGCTATGAACTTAATGGATGTACTCCAGGGCCAACTCAGCGAAAGTGTTTTAGGCCACATCAGCGAACAAATTGGCGCTGACAAAGAACAAACTGCGCAAGCCGCCAACGGCTTGATGGCATCCCTGTTGGGCGGCCTGGCCAACCAGGCAGGCTCTGAAAACGGTTTGTCTTCCATGATGCAAATGCTTGACCGCGACGGCGACGGCAGCTACCTGGACGACATCATGGAAATGATGGGCGGCGCACTCAGCGGACAAGGTGGCCAGGCCGGCATGGGCATCGTCGGCCAAATCCTCGGCGAAAACCACGAAGCCACCGCCAGCCAAATCAGCCAGTCAACCGGATTGGAAATGGGACAGGTCATGAAACTGTTGCCCGCCCTCGCACCATTGGTATTGGGCGTATTGGCTAAGACCCGTACCCAAGGCAACGTCGAAAACAACGGACTTGCCGACATGCTGATGGACACGGTGGGCAGCCTCTCCCAAAATCCACAAATGGCGGGCTTGCTGGGCAACCTCGCCGGATCCTTGTTGGGCGGCGGCCGCCAGACCACACAGCAAGGCGGTTTTGCCGACCTGCTGGGCGGCATTTTTGGCGGCAAGTAAGCGCTCCCGACACTTGTTTGTTTTTCTTATGCATAATATACTGTATGCCATAACAATAAACAAGTGTCGGTTTTTTTTGTTTTTTATAACTTATTTTTACGTTAAAAAACTTATTGAATAGTTGTTTGTCTAAAAAATGCGTTTTACATTTGTGCCGCAATAAAACAACCACAGGGTTATGCAAAAACTGACCAAAGCGGAAGAGGAGATGATGCATCTCCTTTGGGATATGGAGCGCTGTACCGTGAGCGATCTGCTTGATCGAATGGGCGAACCGCGCCCGCCCCACAGCTCGGTATCCAGCGTTGTGCGCATACTGGAAAAAAAAGGGTTCGTAGGCCATAAAGCCTATGGCAAAACGCATGAGTATTTTCCGCTGATCGATAAAGCAGCGTACGGCCGACGCACCTTGCTCGACGTGGTGCGCAACTACTTCGACGGCTCTTCTGCTCGCGTGGTGACGCACTTGCTGGAAGAAAAAACGCTTAGCGAACATGAACTGGATTCCCTTCGAAAAATAATTGATGAAATGCCCTAATGCTTTGAAGCCATGGCACAATACCTGCTCGAACTTACCCTGGTGTGGGGCGTTTTTGCCTTGTTTTACCACCTTTTGTTGCGCCGGGAGACGTTTTTTTT
>JBMOHO010000447.1:0-2158 GCA_049317805.1 Saprospiraceae bacterium | reverse complement strand
CTGAAAGGCTGACGGCGCCACTGGCTGTGCTCAGGGTATTCGTGATGCCCCGCACGGGCGCAGGCACCAACTACTTTACGTTGGCGGTGATCCGGCACCTCGAGCGCTTAGGGGTCTATACCGTCAATACTGCCCAAAGCATAGATACGGTAAAAGACAAGTTGTTCACCCTGCAAATTTTAGCCCGGTTTGATCTGCCCATACCCAAAACCATTCTGGCCAAATTTCCGGTTGATTTTGAGGTCATTGAGAAACAACTCAAATTTCCGGTCATCGTCAAAACGCTCAGCGGCTCACAGGGCTGCGGGGTCTTTTTGAGCACCGATAAAAATTCGTTTCAAGACCTGATGCAACTGATTCAGGTCACCAACAAAAACGCCAACATCATCCTGCAGGAGTTTATCAAAAAAAGCAAAGGAAGAGACTTGCGCGTATTTACTGTAGGCGGAAAAGTCATAGCGGCGATGGAACGTTCGTCAACCGACGGCAGTTTTAAAGCCAATTTCAGCCGCGGTGGCAAGGTCAAACAATACACCGTCAGCAAGGATTTGGAATGGCTTTCGCTGGAAATTTCGCGGATACTGAACCTGGATATTGCCGGCATCGATTTTCTGTTTGACTCCTCCGGTTTCCGTATTTGTGAAGTCAATTCCTCGCCAGGATTTAAAGGGCTCGAATCCTGCTGCGATGTAGATGTAGCCAAAGAAGTTTTTGAATTCATCAAAGTGCGTCTCGGACACTCCAGGGATTGACCCTTGCGTTCAGCTTGATTGATCGGTGCGCTGTATTTTTGCCACGCACCGGGAACTGCTTAAATATTGTTTATTTTTACATTTAAACCCGACATTACAAATGAGTACTATCCGCGAAATCCTTGCCCGGGAAATCTTAGACTCCCGTGGAAACCCCACCGTTGAAGTGGAGGTGTGGACCGAAACCGGCTTTATCGGTCGTGCTGCCGTACCCAGCGGCGCCAGTACCGGCGTGCACGAAGCAGTCGAATTGCGAGACAATGACGAAGGTCGCTATTTGGGTAAGGGCGTCCGCCAGGCAGTGAAAAATGTGGAAAAGATGCTGCGGGAAGAGTTGATCGGCTGCGAAGTGACCGACCAGATCAAGATAGACCGCATCATGATTGAAAAAGACGGTACGCGCAACAAAAGCAATGTGGGCGCCAACGCCATCCTTGCGGTTTCCCTGGCCGTTGCCAAAGCAGCGGCCGAAGAACTGGGCCAGCCCCTGTACCGCTACCTCGGCGGGGTGAACGCACACGTACTGCCAGTGCCCATGATGAACATCCTCAATGGCGGTTCGCATGCTGATAATGGCATTGATTTCCAGGAATTTATGATTATGCCCATTGGCGCCGAGACCTTCAGTGATGGCCTCCGCATGGGCGTTGAAATTTTCCACCACCTCAAAAAAGTACTCAAAAGCAAAGGGTATACCACCAACGTGGGCGATGAAGGCGGCTTTGCCCCTGGCATCAAAGACAATGAAGAGGCCATCCAGATGGTCATGACGGCCATCCAGGCTGCCGGATACCGCCCCTTTGAAGATGTACGCATTGCGTTGGACGCCGCTGCATCGGAGTTCTATGACGCGGAAAAAGGCGAGTATGTCTTTAAAAAATCAAGTGGCGACCGCCTTTCCCGAACCGATATGGTGTCGTACTGGAAAGAATGGTGCAACAAATACCCCATTGTATCCATCGAAGACGGCCTTGCCGAAGACGACTGGGACGGCTGGAAGCTGCTCACAGAGTCCATAGGGCACCGCATCCAATTGGTGGGCGACGACCTGTTTGTCACCAATGTAGAACGCCTGCAACGCGGCATCGATGAGAAAATCGCCAACTCAATCCTGATCAAAGTCAACCAGATTGGCTCCCTGACCGAAACCATTGACGCGGTTAACCTGGCCACACGGCACGCCTACACCTCGGTCATCAGCCACCGGTCGGGCGAAACCGAAGACACCACCATTGCCGACCTGGCGGTAGCACTCAACACCGGACAAATCAAAACGGGCTCTGCCAGCCGCTCCGACCGGGTGGCCAAATACAACCAGTTGTTGCGCATTGAGGAAGAATTGGGCGACGCAGCCGCGTACCCGGGTCGTTCGCTCTTCGCCCTTTGAGCTGACCTGTCACGTCGAT
>JBMOHO010000446.1:0-2183 GCA_049317805.1 Saprospiraceae bacterium | reverse complement strand
TAGGGGTTGAGGAGTTTAGGGGTTGAGGAGTTTAGGGGTTGAGGAGTTTAGGGGTCATTTGTTGGGTTGTTTATTAAAGATGCCGTATAAGGCGCGTTTGCTCCACTCTATGCGTATGCCGCTGTTGACCAACCACACGCCAAAAATGGTGATTCCCATCCCAATAGCCGCCATAAAGCTGAGTGATTCGCCCAGCCACAGCCAGCCCAATAAAGTGGCAATGATCGGGTTGATGTAGGTGTACAAGCTGGAGACGGTGGCGCTCAAGTGCTGCAAAACAAACATATACAAGCTGAATGCCAGCGCAGAACCGATAAACGTGAGGTAAATTAGTGCGATCCAACCGCTTTGGGTCGGGTGCGCTGTTTGGCCAGCATCTATAAACGGATGGAGGGCAAATCCGGCTAAACCGCCTATGAATACTTGCAAACCGGCATTCAATACCGGCGAAACGCCCGGCTCGTTGTACCGCTTGGCCATCACCGTACCCAATGACCACGTAAAACACGACGCGAACGCTGCCGCTATACCCCAACGGTACTGCGGATTGAGAAAATCTTGCCACCCATCGTGAAAAATGACACCCAGGCCAATAAACCCTATCAGCACACCCAATAGTGTGCGCAACGACACCTTCTCTCCGCCCCGCCACATCAGGCTGATGAGCACCACCACCACTGGTGTCAGAGACCCGATGACAGCTGAAAGGCCAGAGGATACATACTGCAAACCCCATGTGATGAAACCATTGCCTCCGGTGATGGTGAGCAGCCCCATGAGCGCCTGTTTTCCCAGATAAGTTTTGTTCGGCAAAATGGCCTTACCCAAATACCAGGCATAAAGAAGCAGTACCAGTCCGCCCAATGTCTGGCGCAACCCAACAAGCAGAAACGGTGGAAAATCGCGAATAGCAATTTTTATGGCTACATAAGTGGTACCCCAAATCAAACAAATAACCGCAAGGGCCAAAAAAGCTACAACGCGCTGGCTCATTTGTGGTATTCCATCAAAAAATCGTCCATAATATACCCTTGACCAAAAGGTTGATCCACCCAGGAATGGATCACAAACCCGTTTTTAAAGTAAAAATTGACGCTTTTGAAGTTTCTGCGGTTTACATACAAGCGGATGAGGTCTGGGTGTTGCATTTTGTCCAGCAATTGCCGGAAGGCGCTTGACCCTAACCCTTTTCCACGGTGCCGCAGGTAAAATTTATGGATGAAAAACAACCCATTGCCTTTGTTTTCGACAGAAATGTATCCAACAGCGTCCGATTTATGGGCGGTACCATCCGGCAACACCAGCCAGTATGCAAACGCCGGGTTGTGCAATTGTTCCGACAATTTGGCTTCGCTGTACATCAAACCAAGCATGTATTCGATTTGATCTTGCGAAATCACCTCCGGGTAATGGTCGCGCCAGATCACGTCGGCCAGCCCCCTGATGAGGGGAATGTCGAGGAGATCGGCTTGGACAAGCGAGGCTTCCATGGCGATGTTTTTCAGGTAAGCTACTGTGCTTGTTCTTTGGCGTTGAGAAGCTTCAACACTTCTTCGGTGATGTCGAGGCTGTCATTGGCGAGCAATACCTGACCGCCCCGGGTATACGACAGGATGTAGTCATAGCCAATCTGGTTTTGCAAGGTTTTCAGTTTGGCTTCCACGTTGGCATACAATTCGTCCAGGGCTTTTTTCTGGTCTTCAGATAATTGTTTGCCAAGGCGTTGTTCTTCTTCGGCCAGTTTTTTCTGCCGCTGCATAAGGGCATTGTACTCGGGTTCCAATTGAGCAGGGGGCGTATTTCCGGCTTGCGCTTTTTCCTCAAACGCCTGCATGTCGCGTATCAGGCTTTCCTGTTTGCCGCGCAGGGTGCTTTCTGCGCTTTTTACGCGTTGTTCAATGGCGTCTTTTTGCTGTTTGATCCATTCGTATTTTGCATCCAGGGTATCAGCGTTGACGTATGCTATTTTGGCACCGCGTTCTTGCGACACTGGTGCTACGATGGCCGATTGGGCGGCAGGTGCAGCGGAAAAATGCAGGTAGTACAGGTGGGCAACACCCAATACGGCCAAAATACTCAGTATCAAGGGGAGGTTCTTCATGACCTTTTTATGTTTTCAAATCTGAAAAGGCCAAAGATAATCACGATTTTTATTGAAAGTACGGTTTTCAACCACACGCATT
>JBMOHO010000445.1:0-2192 GCA_049317805.1 Saprospiraceae bacterium | reverse complement strand
CAAATCATGGATTTAACCATGACCAACGCCAAAACAAAACTATTTAGGGCGCGACAGCGTTTGAAAACCATCCTCGAAACCACCGCCGCGCGTTCGGCTCTTTGAAAACCACTGTTATGGAAGATCAACCATTTATCATTTCTGACGATCTGCTTTGGGACTACGTCGATGGTTTGCTGACCGACGCAGAGAACCGGCTTGTAAAAGCTTATTTGGCCGAACATCCGGATTGGATGGCTCGCCTGCAAGCCGTTGAGACCGACCGGCGGCTCTTGCAGTCTATTCCGCTGGAAACACCTCCGCCAGGCTTTGCCACTGCGGTTATGGGTGCCTGGAACGGTCTCCTGACGCCGGCGGCTGAATCGCCCGATTGGGTGATCCGGGGGATAGGGCTGGTGTTCGGTTTGTTCATTTTGTTGCCGCTTGGGCTATTGATTGCTGGCGGACTACGCATGGATGAAAAGGCGTTCGCTTTGCCCAACATGCCCAAAGTGGATTGGCTTGCGTTGTTTTCGCATCCGGTTTTGCAATACGGATTGTATTTTGGGTTTACCTTGCTGGCGTTGCGGCTTTTATCGGCTGTGCTGGCGCAATACCGTTTAATGCATAAAATGATGGTGTAGTGATATGGAGAAAAAGCCGAAGCATTTTCTGAAACAGCCGGAATACCCGGGAGGGCCAAAGGCCATGTCGAAATTTATTTACGAAAACCTGCGCTATCCTAAACAGGCTCTGGAAGCCGGCAAAGAAGGCGTGGTACTGGTAGAATACGACATCAATCACGAGGGACGGGTGGTCGATACGCGCGTCCTCCAGTCTATTGGCCACGGCTGCGACGAAGAGGCGGAACGGGTAGTCAGGCTTTTGAAATTTGACGTAGGTAAAAACAGGGGGGTGAAGGTCGTTTTTCACAAAAAAACGCAGATACAATTTAAAAAACCGGTTGCGGCCGTTCAGCCCCCGCCGGCAGCGGCGCCACCCATGGCCGTAACCTATCAATACGTGACGGCCACACCCAAACCAACGGTAGACGCAGCGCAAAAAAAGCAGGTTTTTTCATACACCATAACGTACGATGCTAAATAGCAGGCTTCCCTTACCTTTGCAGCGATTTTAACGCACCAGATCTTGAATTTTTCCTTTTTTATTGCCCGGCGCTACCTGTTTGCCCAGCGTAGTACCAATGCCATTCACCTCATTACCGGCATATCCGTATTTGCGGTGGCCATTGGCACAGCTGCATTGTTGTTGGTACTCAGCGTATTCAACGGGTTTGAAGACCTGCTTTCGGGATTGTTCGGGCATTTTAATCCGGAAATCAAGATCACTGTTGCCAAAGGCAAAACATTTGAACCCGACAGCCTGGTGCTCAGCAAGCTCACATCCCTGCCCGGGGTGTTGCACATGAGCGAGACGCTGGAAGAAATTGCGTTTTTCGAGTACGAAGGCTCCCAGGATTTTGGCGTGCTCAAAGGAGTAGACCAACAATTTGCGTCCATCAACGGCATCGATTCCACCTTGCGTGAGGGCAGCTTTAAGTTGCAAATAGGCGATCGAAACTGCGTGGTTTTGGGTGCCGGCATGCGCAACAAACTGAGTGTAGACGTGGATAATCCGCTCGCAGTGCTCACCATTTACATGCCCACGGCAGACGCGAGCGGGGTCATGGACAAACCATTCAAAACCCGTTTTGCTACCCCCACGGGCACTTTTGCCATTCAACAAGAGTTTGACAGCGAATTCATCATCAGCAACATCGGTTTTGTACGCGAACTGCTCGACGTGTCGCCCCAAACCGTATCGGCACTGGAAATCAAAACCAGACCCGGATACCGCATGGCCTCTGTCAAAGCCTCCATTGAGTCGATTATGGGGCCCGGTTTTGTGGTGCGCGACAAATACGAGCAAAACGAGGCATTTTTCAAGGTCATGAAATTAGAAAAATGGATGGGATTTGCCATCACAAGCCTGATGCTCTGCTTGATGGCGTTCAACCTCATCGGTGCGCTTTGGATGATTGTATTGGACAAGCAGAAGGACATATCCATTCTGAAAAGCTTAGGGGCTTCTGACCGCACCATTCACCGCATTTTTCTGCTGGAAGGGTTGTTGCTCACCGGATTGGGCATGGTTTTGGGCCTTTTGTTGGCTGTGGTGTTGTACATACTGCAAAAAAAGTACGGGTTGGTCAC
>JBMOHO010000444.1:0-2202 GCA_049317805.1 Saprospiraceae bacterium | reverse complement strand
GTGCCATCGGTTTTCACCTCAATGGTGAGTTTCTCGTAGTCGGTGCGTTGACCTACGCGGGTATTCTCTACGCGATACGACACGTTTTTGATGGGCGTGTAGATGGCGTCAATGGGAATAACGCCAATGGCGGCGTCTTTGGTAATCATCTCATCGGCAGGCTGGTAGCCACGACCTTTGGTGATGGTCAGCTCCAGTTCCAGGTTGACAGAAGGCTCCATGCGGCAAATAAGCAGGTCGGGGTTCATCACCTTAAATACGTTGGTGACTTCTTCGATCTGGCCGGCATAGAATTCTTCCTTACCGCTGATGGTCAGGTATATTTTTTCCGACTGGCTGGCTTTGTCGTCGGGGACCAAGTGCCGGATGCGGATTTGTTTCATGTTGAGGACAATGTCCACCACGTCTTCTACCACGCCTTTAATCGTGGCGAACTCGTGGTCCACACCACCAATCCGCACAGCGCTGATGGCCCAACCTTCAAGGGAAGAAAGGAGGACACGGCGCAGGGAATTGCCGATGGTTTGGCCAAAGCCCGGCTCGAGGGGTTTGAATTCAAAAATCCCTTCAAAATCGGTTGCTTTTTGGAGCAGAATTTTTTCGGGTTTTTGAAAATTGAGGATGCTCATATGCAGGTATGGCGTTGGTTTACTTAGAGTACAATTCGACGATCAACTGTTCGTTGATCTTTTCGGGGATTTGATCCCGTTGAGGGTAAGCCAAAAGGTACCCTTCATTTGATCTGGGTTCCACTCCAGCCAGGTGTATTTGCGCACATCGTTGGTTTTGGAGCCCACGTTGGAGGTGATGACCTCCATGTTTTTGGAACGACCACGCACCGCAATCACGTCGCCCGGTTTTACCGAGTACGATGGGATGTTGACCACTTCACCGTTGACGGTCACGTGGCGGTGTCCGACCAACTGGCGGGCGCCACGGCGGGTGGTAGACATACCGAGGCGGAAAACCGTGTTGTCGAGCCGCGCTTCGAGCAATTGCAACAGGATTTCGCCTGTAGCGCCCGAACGGCGCTGGGCCGAGTGGAAGGTTTTACGGAACTGGCGCTCCAGAACGCCATAGGTATACTTGGCCTTCTGCTTCTCCTTCAACTGGACGGAGTAGTCGGATGCCGTTTTTTTCTTGCGCGACAGACCATGCTGTCCGGGTGGATACTTCCGGCGCTCAAAGTACTTGTCGTACCCGAAAATGGATTCCCCGAACGAGCGGGATTTCTTGGTGGTTGGTCCTGTATAACGAGCCATTGCTTGAGTTGAAAAGTTGAAGAGTTGAGGTGTTGAGCGTTCCGGTGGGAGGCTCAATTACCGGCAACAATTATACACGGCGGCGTTTGGGTGGACGGCAGCCGTTGTGCGGCATGGGCGTCATGTCGTTGATTACGGAAACCTTGATACCCGACTGGTCGATGGCGCGGATAGCAGCCTCGCGACCGGAACCCGGGCCCTTTACGTATACCGTAGCCGTACGGATGCCGGCGTCGAACGCAACCTTGGCTGCGTCGTTGGCCGCTACCTGCGCAGCGTATGGGGTGTTTTTCTTGGATCCGCGGAAACCGGCTTTACCTGCCGAGGCCCACGATACCACCTCACCACTGTTGTTGGTGATGGAAATAATGATGTTGTTGAATGTTGCCTGTATAAAAACCATCCCTTCCGGGGTGATTTTCACTTTGCGTTTGACAACTTTCTTGGAAGCTCCTTTTGCCATAATATCGGTTTATTGGCTGAACGGCCAGCGACAGCAAGCCGTTCAAAGACCAAAAATTACTTCGTAGCTTTTTTCTTGTTGGCCACCGTTTTACGCTTGCCCTTGCGGGTACGCGCGTTGGTACGGGTACGCTGTCCGCGCAAAGGCAAGCCTTTACGGTGACGCAAACCGCGGTAACAACCGATGTCCATCAATCGTTTGATGTTGAGTTGAACCTCTGAACGCAACTGGCCCTCGGTACGAAACTCGTCGGCAATGATGCGAGAGATGGTTTTGATGTTGTCGTCATCCCAGGCTTCCACCTTGGTGTTTTCATCGACGCCAGCTTCTTCCAGGATTTTCTTGGCTGAAGACGCTCCGATACCATAAATGTAGGTCAGACTGATGATCCCGCGTTTGTTGCGGGGTAAGTCAACACCAGCAATACGTGCCATATGTGTACAAAATTGGTGTGTTTAACAGATAAACCAACACAAG
>JBMOHO010000443.1:0-2210 GCA_049317805.1 Saprospiraceae bacterium | reverse complement strand
ATACCGCGTACCCTGCAATTCAGCCTCATGGCCGCGCGCGACCTGAGCGTGATCCGCACGCCGCCGCCCAACCGGCAGCCTATCCACACCGAAATCAGGGCGCACGACGAAAACCTCATCAAAGACGCCATTTATTACGAGGTGCAGCGGGGCGGGCAGGTGTTTTTTGTGCACAACCGCGTGACCGATCTGGCCCGCATAGCCGAAATGCTGCATCGGCTGTGTCCGGACGTAGACATTGCAACCGCCCACGGGCAACTGGAAGCCGACAAGCTCGAAAAGGTGCTCACCGATTTCATTGAAAAACGCTTCGACGTGCTGGTGTGCACCAACATCATTGAAACCGGCCTGGATATACCCAACGCCAACACCATCATCATCAACCGCGCCGACATGTTTGGCCTCTCCGACCTGCACCAGCTTCGGGGCCGCGTGGGCCGCTCCAATGCCAAGGCTTTCTGTTACTTGCTGGCACCACCCATGAGCGTACTCACGCAGGAAGCGAAGCAGCGCCTGCGCACCATCGAGGAATTCAGCGAGCTGGGTAGCGGTTTTCAGGTGGCCATGCGCGACCTCGACATCCGGGGCGGAGGCAACTTACTCGGTGGAGAACAAAGCGGATTTATTGCAGACATCGGCTACGATACGTACCAGAAAATATTGGAAGAGGCCATCCGGGAATTGAAAGAAACCGACTTCAAAGACCTGTTCAAAGACGAAATAGCGCAACGGGGCGATTATGTGCGCGACGTGGTCATTGAAACCGACGTAGAAATGCTCATTCCAGACCTGTACGTGGCCAACACACAAGAGCGTTTCAATCTGTATACCGAGTTGGACACATTAGACACCGAGGTGGACATTGACGCCTATGCCAAACGCCTGGAGGACCGCTTTGGCAAGCTGCCGGTGCAGGTGCAAGCCCTGTTTGAGGCCCTGCGGCTGCGCTGGTTGTGCAAAAAATTGGGTTTTGAGCGGTTGATCCTCAAAAGCCAAAAGCTGCGGTGCTATTTCCTCAATGATCCGCAGTCTTCCTTTTTTGAAACGGCACAATTCAACAAACTCATTCAGTTTGTGGGCGCCAAGGGTCGCGTCATGGGGCTGTCGATGAAACAAACCCCGCGTGAGCTGATTGTGGTGCAGGATGGCGTGCGGAGCATCAAGGAAGCCAAACGCACCCTCGAACTGCTGGTGGAGGCTGTGAAAGGGTGAGGTATTGCACGGCGGGATAACGCTTACACACAAATTTTGCGGACCATAAATCAAAAAAAATGCGGCAAGCACCCTTGTTCGTTTGGTTACGAGCACGCAAAACGCTTTATACAAAAAAATAATCTATTTACGTTAACTATTTTATTTACAATATTTTAGACACAATTATGACATTTTTTCGGTAAAAAAACGGGTATCTTTTTTTGCCAAACTGTCTTTGGTTTTTCCGGACAATCCCCCATATATTTGCACCAGTAACCGACAAACGCCAATGGAAACAGGGCAAAATCTGTACCAGCCCCAAATAGTGTACGGACGCGGAAGCCGAAAAGCGATCAGAGTAGGCTCAAAACACACTTCATTTTTATCATCATGTTACACGTTACTTTTTTCAACACGTTGTTTTCTCCAAAATGGTACCACAAGGTGCCGGTGCTATTGCTTTCCATGTTGTTTTCAACTGTGTTGAGTGCACAGGAGCCTACTTCATTCCTCGATCCGGGAGAGGTATACGAGGCTCCCGACCCGAACACAGTGTATGAGGGAGATTTTAATCCAAACCTTTTATTGCGCGCTTGTGATGCCCCGAAAGTAGAAAGCAAAGCTGTTATTTGGTACAACAGCTATATTATGGCTCACGTAACGCTTCGTGAAGTAGGCGGCAGGCCGATTACCCTGAATGTTCAAGGCCTGGAAGCAAACATAGTTGCCGTGACACCCGTGGAAAACCAGCTTTTCCTCAATCAGTTGGCACCAAATGCCCTGTACGAGTTAAAAAGTGTGAACAGTTGCGGCGAACCAATCGTGTTGGCCACCCTCAGCACTTATCCGTACAACAGGGGCAGCGGCATTGAAGTGTCGGATAAGCTCTTCCGGGCAATGGCGGACTACACAGAACTCGAAGGTCAACAGACAGGCCTGCACGTTTACCTGCAAAACCTCAACTCTGTAGACCTGTATGAGCGCATTGCTTTTGTGCAACGCTATCTGCTTGGTGG
>JBMOHO010000442.1:0-2227 GCA_049317805.1 Saprospiraceae bacterium | reverse complement strand
AACCGACCCGACTGGGTCGAGGTTCCGCTGGCCGCCCTGATCGCCCGTATTCGTTATTGAAATATACAAAAAATCGCTTTTGAACTACACGACTCCTTCCTGGCAAGCTTTCCTCCAAACCATCATCCCCGACAGTCGCCTCCGACTTGCCCCTACCCCATCCGGATACCTGCACGCAGGCAACGTGCAACATTTCCAACTCGTCCGGCAGGCGGCACACAGCGCATCGCCCCACGCCCGCATCCTGCTGCGCATAGACGACCTCGATGCTGCCCGAAAACGCCCCGAATACGTGCAAGACGTGTTCGATACCCTGCACTGGTTAGGCATTGCCTGGGATGAGGGCCCACAGGACGCTGCCGATTTTGAGGCGCACTGGTCCCAACACCTGCGGCTGGCACATTACCGCGAAGCCCTGGAAGCATTGAGGTCAACCGGACTGCTGTTTGCCTGTGGCAAATCGCGCTCCGAACTGGCGCCTTTTGGCGAACATTACCCGCCCGACTTTCGGCATCAGGGCCTGTCGTTGGACGACCCGGACGTGGCCTGGCGCATCCACACACCGGAAGGTTTTCCCCTGCCCGATTTTGTGGTGCGCCGCCGCGACGGCATGCCGGCTTACCAGGTGGCCAGCCTGGTCGATGACAGACTGTTCGGCGTCACCCACATCATCCGCGGTGCCGACCTTGAGGCGTCTACTGCCGCACAACGTTTTTTAGCCACGCAGTTGGGTTGGCAGGATTTTCTGCAAACGCCGGTTTTTCACCATCCGCTGCTGACCGATGCGCAGGGGGGAAAGCTGTCTAAATCGGCGGGCGCACAAGCCACGCCATTGTCCGCCAAAAAATAAAGCAAGCCATCAGGGAGTCGCCATCAACTGCTCCAACTGCTCGGGCCCCAAGGCGACAACCGTTCCCGGCTGCATGTGCCCAAGCCCTTCATCGCCCAATCCCAAACGGCCTATGCGCGCGCGCACCAGACGCAACACCGGAAAGCCCACTGCCGCCGCCATACGCCGCACCTGTCGGTTTTTCCCCTCGGTCAGGGTGATTTCAAGCCAGGAGTCGGGTATGTTTTTCCGCACGCGGATGGGTGGTACACGGGGAGGCACATGGGGCGGGCTTTCGAGGGGTCGGACGCTGGCGGGCAAGGTCTGGTGTTGTTTTCCGTTGATGTGTATGGTTACGCCCTGCTGCAATTGTCGGATCGCATCTGCAGTGGGTACGCCTTCCACCTGAATCCAGTACGTGCGCGGATGTTGCTGTTTGGGCAGCAGGAGCGCTGCATTCAGGCGTTTATCGGTGCTGAGCAGCAGGAGGCCCTCGCTGTCGGCATCGAGGCGCCCAACCGGCCAGGCATCTCCTGGAAAAGTGTACTCCAGGTTGGCCAGCGTGATTTGCCCGTCTTGTTCCGGCGTAAACTGCGACAACATGCCGTAAGGTTTGTACACCAAAAAGTGTTTGTGCAACATTTGCATGCGGGCCAAGGTAAGGCGTTGGGCAGAAAAGCATTACCTTGTCGGCTCAACATTATTTACCAGTTATGAGAACAATCATCCTTGCCAGCGCCCTCTGCGCGCTGTTTCTTGCCGCCTGCGAGCCCGCCCAACAAGCGCCTGCTCCATCGGCCACCACCACACCCGCTGTAGCTGAACCGGCTGCCGCAAAAGCCAAATTCCCGGTCAACTGTTATGAACAGCGTTTTCCCGACGGCTCGGTGCTGAGTTTTCACTACACAGATTACTACGACGACATCGTGGGCATCCTCGATTACTCGTTTGCCGAAAAAGACGGCGCACACGGCACGTTCAAAGGCAAAAAGGAGGGCAACATCATCACCGCCACCTGGAACTATATGGTGGAAGGCTCCAACCAAACGGAGGAAATCATGGTCAAAATTGAAGGCGACAAGGCCATCAAAGCCTCCGGCAAACTGGTGGAAGCGGCTGATGGCACGCTCAAACTCAAGGATGCCGCCAAAGCGGAATGGGTGGAATTGTTCTCGCGGGTGCAATGCGATTGAACTGATTTTGGGAGGAGGTTGCTGCCTTCGGCAGGTTTTTTTGACCACGGAGGAGGGGGATGTTTTTTCCGCCTGCGGCGGGTTTTTTTGACCGCAGAGGAGGGGAGGTTAAGGGAGGTTTTTTCCGCCTTCGGCGGTTTTTTTGACCACAGAGGAGGGGAGGTTAAGGGAGTTAAGACCAAACCTCCCTTAACCTCCCCTCCTC
>JBMOHO010000441.1:0-2243 GCA_049317805.1 Saprospiraceae bacterium | reverse complement strand
AAAACTATCAAACATTCCAACCATGCAAAACTTTGCAGTTCCCACCCGCGACCAAGTGTCCGAAAACAACCAAGGCCTTTTTGACAACCTGCAAAAGAGCCTCGGGTTTGTGCCCAACCTGTATGCCACCTTTGGTTATTCCAACAATGGCTTAGGCAACTACCTGACTTTCCAGAACGCCAAAAGCTCGCTGACCAAAAAAGAACGCGAAGTGGTCAACCTCGTGGTGAGCCAGGTGAACGATTGCCGCTACTGCCAGGCCGC
The DNA here is from genome assembly GCA_049317805.1 of Saprospiraceae bacterium. Taxonomy (GTDB): domain Bacteria; phylum Bacteroidota; class Bacteroidia; order Chitinophagales; family Saprospiraceae; genus M3007. The sequence continues at coordinate 1,979 of JBMOHO010000441.1, read as the reverse complement.
GCACACCGCTATTGGCAAAATGAACGGCTTTACCGACGAACAAATCCTCGACATCCGTGCCGCGAACGTATCCTTCGACTCTAAATTAGCCGCCCTGGCCACCTTCACCAAAGAAACCACCGAAAACCGGGGTCGACCAAGCGCCAAAGCGGTAGATGCGTTCTTTGCCGCAGGATACACCAATGAAAATATGGTAGACGCCATCATGGTCATCGGTGATAAAATCATTTCCAACTACCTGAACAACATCACCCAGACTCCAATTGATTTCCCTGCCGCGCCTGTACTTGAAACGGTACATGCCTAATTAACCAGCCGCAGTTTGCCATTCCGGGGCTAAAGCCCTTTTTTTAGCCCCGGAATTTTTTGATGTTCATAACACTGTTAAAAACAACACCCACATGCCTACCAAAATTGCATTGAAAAACCTGCCTCAAGGATACCAAACCGTGATTTCCAACGGCAAACACACCATTGTAGGAGACGAACCCATTGCTTCTAAAGGAACCGACCTTGGTTTTAGCCCCGAAGACTTGCTGCTTGCCGCCCTGGGTGCCTGCAAGGTGTCCACCGTGCGCTTCATAGCCCGCAAAAACGGTTGGACAATCGGCAACGTGGACGCTGAACTGGAGATGAAATCCGAACGCCAAAACGGTGGTATGCATACGCATGTAGACGTCCGCATCATCATTGAGGGCGACCTAACCGAAGAACAGCGCCTCGAATTGCTTCGCCAGGCCGACCGGTGCTATGTGCACCGCGTCATCACCGGCGAATGGAACATCGGCTCGGCTGTTGATGCCACTGAAATTGTGCAAAAACACATAGCAAAGTCATGACCACGACCACCATACTAAACTTTTATGGAGTCGATTGGCTCGCCATGGCCCTGAGCTTGCTCGCTGTTTGGCTCCTTGGCAATAAAAACCAACTTGGTTTTCTGGTGTTTATCGCCGCCAATGCATTGTGGATTGTGTTGGGCCTTACTATGATTCACAGCTATGGAATCGTATTCGGCAATCTGTTTTTTTTGGTTTCCAACTTCAGAGGCTACCTTAAATGGTTGAAACAAGTTGATTAGCCCTCCTAAGCCAGCCGATAATGGCGGTTCCACTCAACATTTTGAAAATCTGTTCAAAACATTGATTTTTGCCACCATTCATAACCCGCAAATCATGCAAGGCAATTTCCAAAATGAGTACCACCACCTGCGCGCAAACCTGTTTCGCGTCAGCGGTTGGTTGCGCCAGGAGCTCAACGCCATCCTTGAGCCATTTGACCTCACCCAGCAACAGTTCAACGCCTTGCGCATTTTGCGCGGACAAATGGGCGTGGTGCGCGACCGGGCCTTTAGCACCAACGACCTCCGCGACCAACTCCTGGACAAAAGCGCCGACACCTCGCGTCTGGTGGACCGCCTTGTGGATAAAGGGTACGTAACCAAAATACCCTGTACGCAGGATGCTCGGCGCGTAAACCTGACACTGGCGGAAAAAGGCGTGGCTCTATTGGCTAAAATTGATGCAAAAATGAGTGAGATGGACGCCATACTCGGCAACATCACCGAAAAAGAAGCCCAACAACTGAATGCTTTGCTGGACCGATTGGTGTCAACGCACCACTAACCTTAAGACGATTCCCGCCGATTCCATTGTAAACCTGAAATGTACATAATAGAGACCCGCTGGCAAATCACCAATCGCCATGCAAGGGTCGCTGACATACCCGCTTTTGACACCTTTACCATATACATCAGTAATGTGTACAAAGCCCGGATTCGCGAGCTTGCCGTACCTGCTGAAACACACCTTATCGTCGCCGGGGTTAGGTGCAATGCTCCAAACGATTGTCTTATCCACGTATTCCGGCAATTCACTTTTGCTGATTCCCAGGTTAAACAAGTCTTGAAACAAACTATCGGACTCAACAGCATAGATAGCCTTGGTACCATACTGGTTCGAAAACACAAAGCGATTTCC
>JBMOHO010000440.1:0-2247 GCA_049317805.1 Saprospiraceae bacterium | reverse complement strand
ATACGGAAAAGAATGGCAGGATTTTGTCTGCCTAAACTCATTTCCTCATCCCCTGTTACAATCGTACCCAAACGCGCCACTCAAAACTCACCACTCAAAACTCACCACTCAAAACTCAAAACTCAAAACTCAAAACTGAGCATGATCCTAATCGCTGGCGGTACAGGCCTTATCGGAAGTCGGCTTACCGAACTGTTGCGCGCGCACGGCCACACGGTGCGCATCCTGTCGCGTTCGCCAGAGGGGGAAGGGGCGTTTGTGTGGGATCCGGCAAAAGGCACGTACGATGCCGCCGCTTTTGAAGGCGTTCAATACCTCATCAACCTGGCAGGCGCGGGCATTGCCGACAAACGCTGGACCACTGAACGCAAAAAATTGATTCGCGACAGCCGGGTAGACGCGGCCAATACCCTGCTCAAAGCCCTAACGGAAACAGGCGCCCGCCCTTATGCCTACATCGGCGCTTCGGCCATTGGATTTTACGGCGACACCGGCGACCAATGGAACCACGAAAACGACGAAGCGGGCACAACCGGTTTTATGCCGCCGGTGTGCGTCGATTGGGAAAAAAGCCATCAGCCCATATCCAGCCTGGGCATCCGCACCGTGACCTTGCGCATCGGCGTGGTGCTGGCCAAAGAGGGCGGCGCATTGGCCGAAATCGCCAAGCCCGTCCGTTTTGGCGTGGGTGCGTATTTTGCCGACGGCCAGGCCTGGTACTCGTGGATTCACCGCGACGACTTGTGCAACCTCATCATGTTTGCCCTCGACAACACCAACATGCGCGGTGTGTACAACGCAGTGTCGCCCCACCCGGCCCACAACATCGATCTGGTGAAAGCCACCGCTGTCGCCATGGGCAAGTCGGCTTTGCCCATACCCGCACCCGCATTTGCGCTCCGCCTCCTGCTCGGCGAAATGGCCGATGTGGTGCTCAACAGCAACCGCGTGGCAGCAGACAAGATACTGAGTGCTGGTTTTCCATTTGAATTTCCGGATGTAGACACTGCTTTGCGGCATATCTTCGCAAATGCACCACAGTAGGCAACCCTTGCACCGTTTGCCATCGTCTTGTAAACCATGAATAAACTCGCATTTACTTTCTTGTTGGCACTGTTGCTCGGGGGGGTGATGGCACAGGTGCCCGTTCATAACGCCAATGCCGCGTTGGACACCAACCTGTTGTCCATCGAATTTCACCCGAAAGGCGCGCCTTTTTCATTTCCGGTGGCCGACTTGAAAGCCGTAGACAATGCCCTTATTCTCGAATTTGACCATTTGGGTACCGAGTTGATGGACTACGTGTACACCATCGAACATTGCAACCAGGACTGGAAGCGCTCCCAGATGTTTGAGCAGGAATATCTGATGGGGTTTTCAGAAGACCGGATTCAAAACATCACGATCGCACAAAATACGCGTGCACTGTACACCCATTACTACCTGGGGCTGCCCAACCGGAACATGCGCTGGTTGCTGTCGGGCAATTATTTGCTGAAGGTGTACGACAACACTACTGAACGACAATTGGTGCTCGTCCGGCGTTTCCACGTGATTGAGCCGCTTTGGGGCGTCTCCGCACAGTTTGTGCCGCCTGCCCAGGTGGATCGGATCAATACGCACCACGAAATCGACTTTTCTGTCAAATCAAAAAACATACGCATAGCCAATCCGCAAAACGACATGACAGCCTACATCCTGCAAAACGGGCGGTGGGACAACGCCATTGGCCCGCTGAAACCCAACATCATGCGGGAAGATCAAATGGTGTTTGATTACCAAAACAAGGTGGTGTTCCCTGCAGGTAAAGAATGGCGTTTTTTTGACATGCGCAGTTTCGATTTTAAAGGCGAAAACGTCAAAATCATACAGCAACAATTCAACCATTTTGAGGTGACCCTGCTCACCGATGAAACAAGGGCAAACCGGCCCTACATTTTCAGAAAAGACAACAACGGCTATTTTGCCATCGATAACCAAAACGCCAACCAAACCCTGCTCCAATGCGAGTACGCCCACGTGTTGTTTTCGGTCAAACAAAACCTTCCGTTTGAAGAAGACGACGTGTACCTCTTCGGGGCCTTTACCAACTGGCAAATTGACCCGCGTTTTCGCATGAACTATGTGCCCGAGGCTGAAGTATACGCCTTAGAGATACCGCTTAAGCAAGGTTACTACAATTACCAGTACCTCGTGGTGAATCACCAAACCGGTGCCATTGACGAAGAAGGCCTGGAGGGCAACAGC
>JBMOHO010000439.1:0-2262 GCA_049317805.1 Saprospiraceae bacterium | reverse complement strand
AATATCGAGTTTTCAGGCAGTGTCTGTTCGAGGTGTTGAAAAAGAGCCACGGGATTTATGCCGTCGACTGTCTGCGTCGCCAGCCGCCCGATCTCTTCTTCGCGGTGGACATCGCGGGCGCGCAACGTCTCCTTCCAACCGGCCCATTCGGGCAAATTGCCAGCTTCCGCCGCCAATGCGATGAGCAAGTTAGACGGGTCGGCCTGGATGGCGCGGTGGCCGCGCAGGTTCTGGTGCAGGTCGTGGCGGCTGCGGTTGACGGCAATTTTGGCAGCGTGTCGGTTTAGTACGCGGCCATAGTCCAGGCGGAAGTCGCATGGAACCCCGGCCAGGATGATGAGGTCGGCTTCGCGCAGGGCCTCTTTGCGGTGGTGCAGACACTGCAACGGATGGTGGTGGCCGAGGAGTCCGCGGGCCATGCCACTCAGGTAAACCGGTACGCCGAGGCGCTGCACCGCTTCGGCAAGGGCCGGTACCCGAGCATGCCCAAGCATGGCACCGCTGCTGAGCAGCAATACAGGGCGCTGGGCCTTGCGCAGATTTTCCAGCGTGGCCTGAAGCTGACCCCCGGTATGCAGCGGCACACGGGGTAGCCTTGCCCGGGGCGGCTGTTCAGAAACGCCGGCAAACAAACGGTTGAGGTGGCGGTGGATGTACCACCGTTCCAGCCGATCGAAAAGCCCGGACGCTTTTTTGTTTTTTCGGCCGTACCACTCGCGCACAGTTGCTTCCGGGTACAGGAGGTCTACCGGGCATTCAAGAAATATGGGGCCCGGGATGCCGTCAATGGCTGCCTGAATCGCGTTTTCCAGCGCAGGGGCGAGTAATCGGAGCCGATCGGGGCGGGCCAGTTGCTTGACGGAGGAGCGCAGCAAGGCCAGTTGGTCAATGTCCTGCAAGGCCCCGCGGTTGCGCAGCAGGGTAGCGGTGGCACCACCGAGCAGCAGGATCGGCGACTGGGCCATCTGGGCGTTTTTCAGGGCAGTTATGGCGTTGGTTACCCCCGGCCCGGCGGTGACAGCCGCTGCGCCGGGAATGCCGGTGAGCCGAGCCACTGCGTCGGCAGCAAAAACGGCCGTCGCCTCGTGGCGCACATCCCATACGCGCATGCCAGCGCGCTCGGCTTCCACATAGATTGGGCCGATGTGGCCACCGCATAAGGTGAACAGGTGTTTAACCCCGTTCGCTATAAGTGTTTTCGCAACGATTTGGCCTCCGTTCATATTTGTGCTTTTTAGATGAAGCAAGGTAGGCAGCGTATTGTCTTGATTTGGGAATTCAGGTCATTTGGCCGGATAATCTTCGTCACTTGCCGGCACTGTATACAGCGCACTTTTATTTGTACATTATTTGTCAATTCAGGAGCTCCTGTATAACTTTGTCCTGTACAATTCATTTCAGCAAAAGGCTTTTTATGAAATCCAATACGCTTTTTTACCGAATATGACAAAACAAAATATTAGCCTCAAGGAGGCTATTAATCTTTTGAACAACAGTAGTTTAGACGGCGGTTATCTGGTTGAGTTTGTAGCATCAGACCGAATAGAAGCTACCGATGCCATTAAACTCGGATCTATGGGGATTGTCGTTCCCGAAGAAAATATATACTATGATGATGACAACATCACCGATGACGATGATTTTGACGGGAAATGGATACCAATAGAGTCAGATATAGAACACTATAAAAAACACCTCACCATCCAACTGACTGCATCAGCCATCGCGCTGGCCATCGCCCGGTGATTTGGCAAATTCAATTGTTAGACCGACATCCGGGGGTATTTGTTGAAATTTTTTTGGGACGAAGTTTTGATAAGTAGTGGTCAGTTGCATATATTTGTCGCATGAGTTTGCATTGTGCAAGTAATCAATGATGCCGACTTGAGTCCCAGAACACAACAACAACCAGTTAGCGAGTGGAATTGTAGAGGACATAGCGCGCTTAAAAGCAAACTACGTCACCATAAAAGGTGCTGAATATGGGTTTGCGCTCGACTTAGCTCCATTTATGCGATAGTTCCAATCATCCAGCAGAGTAATGCCCCGGCAACTGAACGGAAACTCAAAAACTTGAAAAGTTGTTATATCAAGAAAACACATACTTATGGAAGCTGTAATAGGTCTCACGAATTTGCAATTGGAGCTGCTGAAAATATTCTCCATTCCACTTAAGGAGGATCAGCTTAAGGAGATAAAAGCATTGCTTTCGCGTTATTTTGCTGAAAAAGCAACGGAAGAGATGGATATGCTATGGGATGC
>JBMOHO010000438.1:0-2266 GCA_049317805.1 Saprospiraceae bacterium | reverse complement strand
CGCGCAATCAAATCCGTATCGCTCAACTCCTGAATATTACGGGTTGCGACCATGTGTGTTTTCGTTTGTAGAGACAGGCAAAAAAATCACGCAAAGAGACGAAAAAGACTCGACATCCGCGCTTTTCATGTGCATTTTTCTCCAAACCGTTAATGAGACGTTAAGCCCTGTAGCGCGTCACCACACCCGCCAGACATTGTAGATTTTTTAACATTTGAACATGAAATACATTTTTATTCTCCTGATGGCCTGTTTATCCGCCCCTGCGGCTTCGCTCACAGCGCAAACGCCTTCGGCAAATTTTCCATTTGACGTGCCCCTCACCAAGCCCGACGGCACGGTGGTTTCTTCAGCGGATGTGCTTGGCCCGGCTGATGGCAGGCCCACCGTGATCGCCTTCTGGCTCACCACCTGCCAGCCCTGCCACTACGAACTGGCCGCTTATGCAAAGGAATATGCCGACCGCCAAGCCGAAAAGCCCTTCCGACTTGTGGCCATTTCGATTGACTTTCCTGAAAAATTTGCCCAGTTTCAGGAGTATGCCCGCACCAAAAATTATCCTTTCCCGGTGTATTGGGACGCTACCCGCGCCTTCAAGGAACTCATACCCGGCCGCCTCAATGGTCTGCCCCAGGTGTTTGTATACGACGCTGCCGGCCAACTCCTCTGGCAACACAAGGGCTACCTGCCCGGGGCTGAAAAAGAATTGTGGGAGGCGATTCGTTGAGTTTTTTATTGGTGGATTTGTGGATTTGTTTATTTGTTTAGTGGTGGTGGCTTATGCTGAGGCCTTCCGTTTTGCCGATGTGCACCAGCAGGCGTGCAGCGCCAAAATCGAGCACCAGGGCGTCGTTCAACGACAGTCCGTCCGCATTTTTGCTGAGCAATACGCCCGACAGCGGCTGGCCCAACACCGGCACCCATAGTGGCGACGTGTGCGCTGAACGGCGTTCCATTACCTGCCCCTGCGCCCGTAAGCGGTAAGCGGCCTCCAGCAAATGACCTTCGGCGATGAGTTGTATAGCAGGCTCTTCTTCCGCCGAGGCCAGCAACAGGGTTTGGCTACCCGCAAATCGAAGTTCCAGCGCATGTAAATAAGACAAACCCGGTGCCGACACGGTGTAATAATAGACCGACTCGAGCACCAACTGTTCAACAGCCAAAAAAGCTTCCAGGGCGGCTTGAGGGAAACAATCCGGCGGGAGAGCCGCTTCTTTTGAGTCATTTTCCATGCGCCAAAGGTACATCCGGTTTGGCGTATGCCAAACGCTCCAGCAAAGTGGTTTGATAATACCCGTCGATGCCGAGGGTGGTGACGACCCCGGCTTTTTCCAGGTGCAAATAGCCGTCGGGGGCCAACAGGTCGGCCTGTACCCAGGCTGCCAGGAGTTTGCCGATCACCAGAAACGTATTGTTGTGCCGAATGGGCACCACTTCGACCAGTCGCAGGGCGTATTGCACCGGACTTTCGAGCACAAATGGCGCGGGAATGCCTTTGCGGAAACAGGCACTGACGCCAGCCGCTTCAAATTCGCTGGTGTGCCGGGGGTATTTGGCGCTGGTTTGGTGGGCCTGTGCAACCATGCTGCTTTGCACCGCATTCATGGTGTACACCCCCGTGCGCTCTATGTTTTCGAGGGTGTGCGGTGCCGCTTCCCTGGGCCGGTTGATGTACCCGATGAGCGCGGGATCGGCGCCCAGGTGTACCACATTGTGAAACAGGCCGAGGTTGGTGTACCCGTCCTGGCTGAGGGTGCCGATCAGGTGTGTGCTTTTAAACCCACTCAGGCAATTGAGAAAATTGGTGCGGTAAAACCGGTCCCAGGATTCAATGGTCTCGCGGTCGAAATGGAGGTGCGTCATGTATAAAAGGTGGTCGGTTTTTTACACAAACATCGTTTGTTGTGGTGAATAATTGACTATCGGGGGCTGGCGTTTTCTCCATATTAATTTAACACTGCCCAAAATCCAAAGCATAGCAACTAAAACAAACAATCTTCCGCCAACACCTTGCTTACACCCCAACTTCAGTGAATCATTTTTTGGTTATTTTTTTGATTTTATTCATTATTCGATCAAATTTGCAGGGTTCTAATCCTCTACAGCAATGAGTTTGCTGCCTTCCCTTTTTTGATTCTTCACCAAGTTCCGATGATTGGGAAAATTTGAAATTTATCCTTATACATACAAGCATTTCAAATTCTGGCAATAGATGGCCGTACCCTTTCTGCCCAAAAGTTGCTCATTCAACACTAACACTTCAACA
>JBMOHO010000437.1:0-2272 GCA_049317805.1 Saprospiraceae bacterium | reverse complement strand
GCACGTATTCAGGAACAAGCGCCAACCCTCGAAATGGTTACAGCCACCGCACCAACTCAAAATCCATGCGGTGGGGCAGCAGCGGGTGCTTGGGGAAAATCCGGAAGCCATATTCGAATACGCCTGCTGAACTGGGTTGAAAATTGCAGATGTAGGTGGCCACACTGCCGTTCAGGGATTGGAGACTGAGCTCCTGGCGCTGGGTCAGTTCCAGTTCGGTTTCCACAAAACGGTGGAAGAACACCACTTCTACCCCGATTTCATCGGGTTTCAGTTGGTGCAACTGCAAGGTTACAGATGCCTCAAAGTGTTCGCCCAGGGGCAATGACCGGTTGTACGTATCGGGTGCGTGCAGTTCGACCAGTTGGATGCTTTCCCAGGCATTGCGCAGCCGGTTTTTCCAGGCCACCAGGTCTTGCATAGGCTTGAAACCGTCTACTTTCAATTGCTGGCTGCGCGCCCAGAGTTTGTTGTAGTAGCGTTCCTGATAATCCTGGAGCATGCGTTTCATTACAAAATCCGGCGCGATGTCGGCAATCGTGTTTTTTATATGGCGCACCCAGGCAGCGCTCACGCCATGTTCGTCGCGGTTGAAATAGGTGGGCAGGATGTCGTCTTCGAGGATGTTGTAAATGGTCTCTGCGTCCAGCTCGTTTTGCAGTGTGGTGTCGGCATAGGTTTCTTTTTCCGGCAACGCCCAGCCTGCGCCGGGTTTGTAGCCTTCGCACCACCAACCGTCGAGGACGCTGAAGTTCATGATGCCGTTGATGGCCGCCTTCATGCCGCTGGTGCCGCTGGCCTCTTTTGGGCGGATGGGGTTGTTGAGCCAGATGTCGACGCCCTGTACCATCAATTTGGCCATTTCCATGCTGTAATTTTCGAGGAAAATGATTTTTCCTTTAAAAGTGTTGGATTTGGCGGTGTTGTACAATTGGCGAATCAGCTCCTGGCCACCTTTGTCTGCCGGGTGGGCCTTGCCTGCAAACAGAAACAAAACCGGCCGCTCGGGGTCGCCGATGATTTCGGCCAAACGGGCTTCGTTAGACAGCAGCAGGGTGGCGCGTTTGTACGTGGCAAACCGGCGCGCAAAACCGATCACCAAAGCGTCTTCACGAATAGCATTTACCATTTCAAAAATGGTTCGTGGCCCCTCGCCGCGGCGGGTAAGGTCTTCCTGGAGGTTGTTGATCACCCAGTCGAGCAACCGCTTTTTGAGTTTGTGGCGGATGGCCATGATGTCGGCGTCGGGCACCTGGCGGATTTTGCCCCAAACTTCGTGGTTCGTTTGGTCGGCCCAGAAGTTTTTGCCCATCACGTTGCGGTACAACTCATCCCACTCCGGCGCAATCCAGGTGGGGTAGTGAATGCAATTGGTCACGTATCCCACGTGTGACTCGGCGTAGTTGTAATCCGGATACAGTTCGTTGAACATTTTCTGGCTTACTTCGCCGTGCAATTTGCTCACCCCATTTACTGCCTGTGAGGTGCGTATGGCCAGGTGGCTCATGGAGAACGTCTCGTGGCTGTTTTTGGGGTCCAAACGACCGATGGCCAGCAGGTCTTCCCAGGTCAGGTTCAGCAGTTCGGGATACTCGAAAAGGTACTCGCGCATCAGCGATTCCGAGAACGCGTCGTGGCCGGCAGGCACCGGTGTGTGGGTGGTAAACAACTGGGTAGAACGCACAATTTCGATGGCTTGTTCGTAGGGCATCGACTTGTCGATCATGTAGTTGCGCAAACGCTCCAGGCCCAAAAATGCCGCGTGGCCTTCGTTGAGGTGGTACAGGTCGGGGTTGAGCCCCATGGCCTTAAAGGCGCGTACGCCGCCGATGCCAAGCAGGATTTCCTGGCGGATGCGGTTTTCATTGTCGCCGCCGTACAATTGGTGGGTGATGGTGCGGTCGTCCCAGTGGTTGTCTTCAATATCGGTGTCGAGCAAATAGAGGGATACGCGGCCTACGCGGAGTTCCCACACTTTTGCCCACACCGTTTTGCCGGCCAGGTTGATGTGGATGCGGATCCATTCGCCATCGGCATTGCGCACGGGGCGATAAGGCAACTGGGTAAATTTAGCCGCGTCGAGGTGTTGAATTTGTTCGCCGTGGAGCGTAATGGCCTGTTGGAAATACCCATATCGGTACAGCAAACCTACGGCCATGAGGTTGACGTTGCGGTCGCTGATTTCTTTCAGGTAATCGCCAGCCAGTACACCCAAACCGCCCGAATACAACCGGATGCTGATGTGCAAGCCGTATTCCATGCAGAAATAGGC
>JBMOHO010000436.1:0-2305 GCA_049317805.1 Saprospiraceae bacterium | reverse complement strand
TATCGCACCAGGCTTTATTTATGGATTATTTTATGGAAATAAATGGAAAACACTACCTTTGCAAAGCATTAATCATAATTAAATATTGACTTTTGCCTTATCCAATCCAAACCTCCAAATAAAATTTTTCCGTTTCGGGCAAACTATCCATTAGCCCGCTAATCGGCAAAAATATCCCCTCCAACCACTACACCAACATCACACCAACATCACACCAAATAAACAACCACCATACCCATGATCAAAATACTTGTAAACGACGGCATTCACCCCGATGGAAAATTGCTGTTGGAAGAAGCAGATTACGTCGTCGAAGAACAACGCATTCCCCAGGACCAACTGGTCTCAGCCATAGGAGAATACCAAGTCCTCATCGTGCGCAGTGCCACCAAAGTCACCAAAGAGATCATCGAAGCCGGCAAAAACCTCAAGATCATAGCCCGTGGCGGAGTAGGACTTGACAACATCGACGTAGAATACGCCAAAAGCAAAGGCATTGAAGTGTTTAACACACCCCAAGCCTCGTCGCGCGCCGTGGCCGAACTGGCTATAGGCCACATCATCACCCTTTCCCGTGGCCTGCAACGCGGCAATCGCGAAATGGCTAACGGCGATTTCAAGCAATTGAAAAAAGAATTGGAGACCGGTTACCAACTGCGTGGCCGTACCCTCGGCATCATCGGCTTCGGCCGCATTGGGCAGGAAGTCGCCAAAATCGCGCTGGCACTTGGCATGAACGTCGTTCCACACGACCCATACGTGCAGGATGCGGAAATAGGCATCCAATTGCATGCCTTTCCAGACATCAAGCTTGGCGTCCGCATACAAACGGAAAACATGGAGACCCTGCTCAAAGAGTCGGATTTCATCACCCTCCATATTCCTGGTGGCAATGCGCCACTGATCGGCAGAGCAGAAATGGCCAAAATGAAAACCGGCGCCATGCTCATCAATACAGCCCGCGGAGGTGTTATTGACGAGGAAGCGTTGATAGAAGCCCTCAACAGCGGTAAAATTGGCGGCGCCGGAATCGACGTGTTTGAAAACGAGCCCAATCCGCGCGCCGACCTGCTCAACCACCCGCTCATCTCGTGCACACCCCACATTGGCGCCGCAACCATTGAAGCCCAAGGGTACATCGGCCTTGAATTAGCTGATAAAATCCTGGCTTTTTTTGGCGATGACAAGTAATGTGGTGCGCTGATTACCATATAGCGGGCATCAATTGGGTGTTTTGCATGTAAAGAAAATACATACCGGCGTCGGGCACCGATCTGCCGTCTACGCCTTGGCGCCCTGGCGCAAGCCCGGGCAATTCCTGTCGGGCGGCGGTGAAGGCTGGGTAGTGGAGTGGTACTGGGACGCCCCGGAGATCGGACGCGTCGTGGCGGCTGTGGAAACACAAGTGTTTGCCCTGGCGTTCGACGCAACATCTGATCTGATTATCGCAGGCAACATGAACGGCGGCCTGCATTTTATCTACCCAAACGAACCGGAAGCAACACGCAACATTCACCACCATCAAAAGGGCGTTTTTGGTCTGCTGCCATTGGGCGACTTTCTTTTTTCTGTGGGTGGCGACGGCATCCTGACGCGTTGGCTGCTCAACCCCGTCAGGAGCATCGAAAGCGTCCACCTCTCGGCGTATGCCCTGCGCTGCATCAGCTATTGCCCACAACGCGATGAGCTGGCGGTGGGTGCTGGCGACCGGCATATTTACCTGCTCGACGCACAAACCCTGTCGGTCAAGCGCATTTTGAAGGATGCGCATGACCCCACAGTGTTTAGCGTTCGTTACGCCCCCGACGGGCGTTACCTGTTGAGTGGAGGCCGCGACGCCATGTTGCGGGTGTGGGATACCCAATCTGACTTTGAGGTATACAAGGCCATTCCGGCACACTGGTTTACCCTCAACAGCATAGTTTATTCGCCCGACGGTGCCCTGTTTGCCACCGCAAGTCGCGATAAAACCATAAAAATCTGGGATGCCCGTCATTTTGAGCTGTTGAAAGTCCTTGACGTGGTTCGGCATGGAGGACACATCAATTCTGTCAATGCCCTGCTTTGGATGCCTGCCGGCTTGGTATCGGGTAGCGACGATAGAACGTTGGGATTGTGGGCCCTTACGCCATGACGCACGTTTCCCGTACACTACTCTTCGCGCAAATACGCAGGCACGTGCATGGCCCGCGAAGCCGGCAGCAACGAGGCAATCAGGCCTATGACGCCTACCGTAAGGACGACCGGCAAAAAGTCGCTTAGACGCATGGAAATCGGGTAACTCTGCACCAGGAAACCTTGTGGA
>JBMOHO010000435.1:0-2311 GCA_049317805.1 Saprospiraceae bacterium | reverse complement strand
CGCCCGACTCGACGAAATGCGTCAGGTGTCCTTCAATGGTGGTGCGCACAAAACCGCGTGCAGCCGCCACCTCGTCAATGGTGTTGCCCGCCCGAAACAGTTCGTAGCTGACCAATTTGGTGTCTTGTTTAGCCAATATTTTCGCGCCCTCCGGCAACTCTACATCCATTGCCTTTATGTTGTGCTCCGCACAGTAAGCCTGCACCATACCCAGCAGGTCGGCACCAAACTGTGCGAGCTTGGCCTTGCCGATGCCTTTGATGGCGCCCAAGGCACCAAGCGTGCCCGGCAGATGGTGCACGATCTCGATCAGCGTTTTGGTAGACATCACCTGAAACAATTCCACGTTCAGGGCCTCCGCCGTTTCGGTCCGCCATTTTTTGAGCAGGACAAACAGGGCGGGATGAGGCAGATCCTGCGGTGCCTGAACAGACGACACCGTCTCTGTACTTTCCGGTTTGGCCGCTTTGAAATCCAGCTCTGCGTTCGTCTTGAGCCGTTGGTATTCGAGGGCGTTGAACCCTTTTTGGGCGGCGGCTATACAAGTGTGTTTTACAAACAACTCCTTTTGCAGGGCCTCAAGGGCCTCGGTGGCCGTTTTGCGCAGCTCCTTGTTGTCGCTCACAATGCGGATGTCGTAACTGGCGGGCAACAAGTCGGCCCCGATTTTTTCGGAAAACCAGGCCGCCGCCTTGCGCACGCGTTCCTGAACGGCCTCGCTGGTTTCCGGTATGGCACCGGTTTGGTAAAACGACTGTAGCTGCGATTGAAAACTGCTGGACACCGGAAAAATGGCCAGCGCCTGCGTTTCAAAAGCCCGAAAAAGTTGCACTGCCGAAGCGTGAAAGCTTTTTTCGTGTTCCAGCAAAATTCGGTGCAGTTGGTCAAGGCATTTTTTCAGTTGAGCAAAACCAAATAATTCCAGCGTGAGCGACTGTTGAAAGGCAGCTTTGGATTGCTCTAAATGCGTTTCATCCGGTGCGTTTTTGGCAGCGTCGTCGCTGTAGTTTTTCACCGTGGTGTCGGTACGAATGCTGGAAAGCGTAATGGGCGAATGCAGCACAATGCCCTCAAAACTTTTGCAGCGGCTGAGCGCCACGTACACCTGCCCGTGCGCAAAGGCAGCCTGTGCATCCAAAATCACCCGTTCAAAAGTAAGCCCCTGGCTTTTGTGGATGGTGATGGCCCAGGCCAATTTGAGCGGGTACTGTGTAAAGGTGCCCATGGTGTCTTCGGCCACTTCTTTGGTTTGTTCGTTCAGGGTGTATTTGATGTTTTCCCAAACAACGGGCGTCACCACAATGGTTTCCCGTTCGCCCGGGCACTGCACATGTATGGTGTCGGTATCGATGCGGGTGATCTTGCCGATTTTACCGTTGTAATAGCGTTTTTCGCGTGCCGTATCGTTTTTGACAAACATCACCTGTGCGCCTTGTTTGAGGCTCAGCATTTCGTCGGTGGGGTAGGTATGCGCCGGAAAGTCGCCGCTGATCTCCGCATGAAACAGGTAAGCTGAACCGGGTGTATTGGCCAAGCGCATGATGTTGATGTCCTGCGCGGTGGCGTTGTGGGTGCTCAGGGTGATGTAAGCCTCGTCGTCGGCCGGTTTGAAATGGGGAATATACCTGCTGTTGAGGGTTTCGAGCACTTCGGCATCTATTTGGCGGTCCCGCACTTTATTGAGCAGGTCAATGAAAGTGCTGTCGGATTGCCGGTAAATGTGTTTGAGTTCAATGACTACCGGCTGTGCCTGCTTTAGTGCCTGACTGCTAAAAAAGTAAGGCGTGTCGTAATGGGGCCTCAACAAAGCCCATTCTTCTTCTTTGGCCACCGGCGCAAGTTGGTGCAGGTCGCCGATCATGAGCAACTGCACGCCCCCAAACGGTTTGGAATAATCGCGGTAGCGCCGCAGCACGTCGTCTATGCCGTCGAGCAGGTCAGCCCGCACCATGCTGATTTCGTCAATGACCAACAGGTCGAGGCTGCGGATGAGGCGGATTTTATCGCTGGTAAACCGGCGTTGCCTGGCTGCGTCGCTGCGGTTGCCAGGCAGATAAGGGCCAAAGGGCAGTTGAAACAACGAGTGGATGGTCATGCCGCCCGCGTTGATGGCCGCTACACCCGTGGGGGCTACCACGGCCATTCGTTTGATGCATTCCGCCCGTATGCGTTGCAAAAAGGTAGTTTTGCCCGTGCCTGCCTTGCCTGTCAGGAAAATATGCGCATGCGTGTTGTTCACATACTCAAAGGCCAAATCGAGCTGGGGATTCTGAAGAAGCTGCATAGCGTGTTTTTTTTACAAAAATAGCGC
>JBMOHO010000434.1:0-2317 GCA_049317805.1 Saprospiraceae bacterium | reverse complement strand
TCCCCGACCGCAACTTCTCCAGCGGCAAGCAATACGGCTTCATCGCCCAGGAAGTAGCCGAGGTGGTTCCTGAATTGGCTTTGCTCAACTCCGATGGCTACTACGCCGTGAACTACACGATGCTCATTCCGGTGCTCACCGAAGCCATCAAGGAGCAGGACGCCACAATCAGCGCCCTCCAAACGGAACTATCCGAACTTCGCCGCACGGTAGCTGACCTCAAGGCCGACCGCGCAGGTCAAAACACAGAGGGCTTCCGTCTGGAGCAAAACGCGCCCAATCCGTTCAGCAACAGCACCGTGATCGGCTACGCCTTGCCATCAGGAACCAATGGAGCGGTCATCTCGGTGTACGACCTCACAGGCCGCACCCTGCGCAGCTTCAACCTCTCTGACGGCGAGGGCCAAATCACCCTCAACGCGGGTGATTTGCCCGAAGGGCTGTATATTTATGACTTGCAGGTGAACGGTCGCCAGGTGCTGGAGCGGAAGATGAGTGTAGCGCGGAAGTAGGGAATGCGGAATAGGCGGAATGCGGAATTTGCGCTGCTTTTGGTTGAAGGAGTTTGTTTTGGACAGGATATTTTGCGACAGGATATTTTGCGACAGGATAAACAGGATTTTCAGGATAAACAGGATTAACAGGATTTTGGTGAGGATGTATGTTTTCATCTCGCAGATCTTGTGAATCCTGTAAATCCTGTCTATTTTTTGCCGGTAGGAGCGATCCGATGGCTGCGCGCCATCGGATCGCTTAATAATGAATCGAATTACTTTACAATTGCCAATTTCTGATGGTAACGCATGGCGTCTTTTTCGATGCTCAGGTAATACTGTCCATTGTGAAGCCCTTGCAGATCCAGCAACGCATTTTGCTGTGCGATGGTAAATGTTTTTACCAGTTTGCCGTTTGCATCCAACACGGACACGCGAGCGGGGCTGTTCAATACTTCGGGGAATTCAATCGTGCAAACATCGGTGGCAGGGTTCGGATAAATGCGGATGCCTGCTGCGGCTGCGTCCAGGTTGTTAACACCCACTTTTCCGCCGAACTTCACATCGTCCCAATAGTAGGTTTTTTCACCTGCATTGGCTCCGGACGTGCCAAAGTTGAAGAAGATGGTCAGTTTATTGTATTTGCTGGCTAAATTTATGGCTGCCGTGCCGGGAGCCTGTTTGCTGAAGTCGAACTCTAAGGTTTCCCACTCACCCGCCTTGGTTGTTGGCGTGATCGTTTCCACACTGATGGTTGGGTTGCCGGCATCTTCAACTTTCAACAAGATGGGCGTATTGGCATTGGGCGACCATACACGTACGTTCATTTTGGTGTTGCCAGCGCTGAACGGTATCACGTTGGCCAAGCCGCTGCCGCCGTTGGTGGTGCCGGCAAAGGTTTCTGCAGTAGCGGTTTTGATGGCCTTGCCCACGCGGTTTGTCGGATCGGTAGGATCCACTACTATGGAGGAGACATTGCCGCCGAAATCGACGAGTGCATAGGCCACCGTAGCGGTATCTTCGAAGGTGATGGGCAGGTCAACCTGCGTGAGTCCGCTGCTGATAAACGCCACGTCATCCCAGTAGTAAGTTTTTTCGCCTGCGGTGGCTCCGGGAGCACCGAAGTTGAAGAAGATGGATACTTTGTCGTAAGTGTTGGCCGGGTTCAGGGTGGCCGTACCGGGTGCCGGGTTGCTGAAATTGAACGTCAACGTTTCCCAGACGCCTGCGGCGGTCGTTTGCACTTCTGTCTCCACACTGATGGCACCATTGGCTGCATTTTCCACTTTCAGGCGTACAGGCGTATTGGCATCGGGCGACCACACGCGTACAGTCATTTTGGTGTCGGCTGCGGTGAACGGAACGGGTCGGGCCAGGCCGCTACCTCCATTGGTGGTGCCGGCAAATACTTCAGCCGTAGCGCTTCGGATGGCCTTGCCGACGAGGTTGGTCGGGTCAGTAGGATCCTGGACGATAGAAGAGGTGTTGCCGCCAAAGTCGACGAGGGCGTAGTTGATGCTGGCGGTATCCTGGAAAGTGATGGGCAGGTTGACCTTGCCCAATCCGAAGCGCACATCATCCCAGTAATAGGTTTTTTCGCCTGCTGCGGCACCGGTGGTACCGAAGTTGAAGAAAATGGTCAACTTGTCATACGTGTTGGCTATGTTCAGTGCTGCTGTGCCCGGTGCCTGCTTGCTGAAATCGAACACGAGTGTTTCCCACATACCTGCCTTGGTCGTGAGTGTTTCTGTTTCCACGCTGATGGTGCCATTGGCGGCGTTTTCCACTTTCAGGCGAACGGGTGTGTTGGCATCGGGCGACCA
>JBMOHO010000433.1:0-2407 GCA_049317805.1 Saprospiraceae bacterium | reverse complement strand
CTTGCTGCCGTACGTGTATATATATCTCATGTTAAATTTACGTAAATTAACATGGAGGGGGGGTGCTAACAGGCTTGTATAGACTACATTAAGCGCTTATTTTTGCATTGGCTATGTTGCCCATTACCGATTTTTCTACTTAATCCCTCCCCCCGAAAATGAAAGACGTCATCCAATACCACGTAAATGGCCGATATGTAGAGGTTCCAAAAGAGTATGCACACCTGGTGTGTATGAAAAGACGCGATGACCTCGCCAAAGAATATGACATCAGTGAGCGCGACCTGCGCACCTTGCTGCGTGAACACAACATAAAAGTTTCTAAAAAACACCTCCTTAGAATTGAAGAGGTGATAGAAGTGTATCTTGAATTGGGTTGGCCCATTAAAATGCACAAAGACATTGTACACAACAAAATGGACACGCACCCCAAACGTTAATCTTAAAAGTCCTGAAAAAATGAAACGGGTCATCTTTACAACAATAGCCGCAGCGATATTGCTACCCGTGGCACTGTATCTTTTTGGCCCCTCGAAAGCTCCACAGAACGCGAATATCAACGGGCCTATACTGTATGGGATTACAGGCTCAGGCGAATTGTATAAAATTGATGTGATGAGTTGTGACATCTGCCTGGTGGCCACCCTGACTGGGTTCGATGATGGTGCAAAAGATTTGTTGGTGCTGCCCGACGGAGATATTCTTTTACAGGCTGGCAGCGGTTTGTGCCGCTACACCTTGCCCAACACCACCCCAACATGGTCAAACAATGAGAGTTATGGGGGATCAATTATTGGCGCAAATGGCACCATTTATTTGAACCGGGGCATCCCTCAAGGGCTTTCCACCTACGATCCTGCTACAAATACCACTGCTTACATTGGACCTTGGCCGCCAAATGTGTCTGTACAAGAGATGTTTAATCAAAATGGGATATTGTATGCACAAGCAACGCTCTCTGGTAATCCGGTGACACTTGAGGTGAACTTGAATAACCCAGATCAATCCACAATAGTGCAAACGAATAGTTTGCTAGTATGGGCAGCAGGCACTACAAATAATGGTTATACAACAACCTTAACGCAAAGTTATAAACTGCTTCATCAATATTACGCTAATAACAATACAGCTAATCTGCTCTGCGATTTTTCTGCTGATTTACCCGGAGAGGGGCTCGCTGGCTTAACCGACCTCCCTCCTGGCGTACCAGATGCACCTTGTCAGTGCCTAACCGACGCGGGCAGCGTGGATAACAACACCTTCAACGTATGCGTGCCGGGCAGCGTGCCCGTGCCCTACAACAACGATGCGGTGTTGGACGGTAACGACATCCTGCGATACATCCTGTTTTCTAACCTGAACGACACATTGGGCAGCATCATCGTGCAGAGCAGCAGCGCGACCATTGCGTTTAACCCTGCTTCAATGCAGACGGGAGTAACCTACTATTTGGCCACCCTGGCGGGCAATAACCTCGGTGGCAACGTTGACTCCGATGATCCCTGCCTCGATTTTTCCAATGCGGCACAGGTCGTCTGGCGGCCTCGCCCGACAGTGGTACTCTCCATAGACAACCCCACCCTCTGCGCTGGGGATTGCCGTACGGTGACAGCCACCTTCACGGGCACGCCGCCGTTTACGCTCACGTACACTACGCCTGCAGGTACGTTTACGCAGGTGTTTTCCGACAACACGGGCACTTTTGAAGTGTGCGTGCCTGCAGGGGTTGCTCCAGGGGGCTTGCAGGTGCAAGCTACGGGTGTAACGGATGCCTGGTGTGGGTGTGAATAGAATAGCACTGTCGCTTTCGGTCGCTTTTGGTCGTATTTCGTCACTATCTGTCGCTTTTTGTCGGACTCTGTCATATTTGGTCGTGTTTCGTCACTTTCGGTCGAACGCTTTCACATTTGGTCGTTTTCCGTCACATTTGGTCGAACTCTGTCGCTTTTTGTCGCTTTTGGCTTTTTGAAGCCCCTCACCTTTGTGTCGTGCTGGTACCACACCTTTATTTTATCACACTTGACAAAAAACATTATCATGCGACACATCACTTTTCTGGTTATTGCAGGCTATGTCCTGCTGGCCTGCCCCGCTTTTGCTCAATTTAATAACGATTTTAATGGTCCACTGGGAACTAGTTTAACCGACCCCGGCTATCGTCCCGGTCGTCTCGGCATCGGTTTCACCAACCCATATGCGGGTGCTACCGGTTTGGGGACAGCCCTCGGCACCTCCAACCGTGCCCGCTTTGCCGTGCGCGACGGCATCTTGGCCCACCACGTGTCTGGCGAGATCGGTACATTCGGCGACAAATGGCTCGGTCTCGGCATCGGCAACCCTGGCGGCCCTGCTGGCTCCCCCAAGCCTTACGGTTTGGCCATAGCCGACACCGGCAGCGTGGCCTTTT
>JBMOHO010000432.1:0-2443 GCA_049317805.1 Saprospiraceae bacterium | reverse complement strand
AACTCCTCAACTCCTCAACTCCTCAACTCCTCAACTCCTCAACTCCTCAACTCCTTATACACATCTTCATAATCAAACGCTTCCAGGTTTCTTACATACTCAAACGTTTGTGTCAATTGTGCTGCTGAAGATGCCCCAACGACCACCCCGGCCATGTCAGGGTTCAACACCGCATGGATGAGGCCCAGGTGGTTCATGGTTTGTACCGGCGGCCGCACAAAGGCGGTGTTCCATTCAGGCAGTTTGAGCCGCAAATATTCAAGGTCTTTGGCCACTTTCTCCGGGTCGCCACCGCGAGCCAGATACGTGCTGTCTTCGTTGTAGTCGGCTTGCAAGCGGATGCCTCCGCCATTGATGCCATAGGCAAAAAAACGATGACCGGCGTTGTGCAAGGGTGCGTAATGCGGCAAATCTGAATGAAATACGTTGTGTTTCAACTGAATGTCAAAATCGAGGTGGTAGTCCTTATTGGCTACGGCGTACCATTCGGGGTGTTTGATGCCCGAGAGGCCGGGTTCAATGCCGAATTCCTGGCGGATGGCAGCCAACACTTCCAGGGTACTGCGAATATCCCTTTCGCTGTCGCGGTTATCCCAATGGATCATGATGCGGTGGAGGTTGCTGCCAAACAGGCGCAGGTATTCTTCGGTCATCATGCGCAGGAAAGACGGTGCCAGGTTGATGTCCGGCGTGCGCAGGTTGTTCATGCTTCCGATTTTCATGACCACGCGCAGGTCGTGCAGGCCATGGGCGGCGATGTATTCCGACAGCATTTGTTCGGACAAGCGGAAGTGCGCCGGGTTTTTATCGATGGGGTAATTGCTTGCTGCGTCGATGAGGTGTTCGCCAGACACGAGCCAAAAATCGAGTATAGCAAAAGCGGTCGGGCGATCAATCGTCCAGCCCCATTGAGCCGTACCTAACATGAAATCTTTCATCGCATCGGTTTCTTTTTGCGCAGCACCGCCATGGCGTCAAGGTATTGCCGTGCTAATTTTGGTATGTTGACCTTTGAGTTTGGGTCGTCGGTCCATTTGACGGGCAATTCACACACGTTCAGCCCATTCCACTCGGCCACGGCGAGCAGTTCTGTGCTGAAAAACCAGCCGTTGCTCACCGCCCCGCCGTCCATGAGGGTTTTGACGTGTTGGCGTTTCAGCCATTTGAAGCCGCACATGCCGTCGGAAAAACGGGTACCCAGGTACATCTGCAAGATGGTGTTGAACGCGCGGGAAGTGATTTCGCGTTTCAGCGAACGACCAATTACCCTCGATTTTCGGTGCAGGCGTGAGGCGTACACCAAATCGAATCCTTCGGTGTCTAAAGCATTGTATGACTGGATGAAGTGTGTCAGGTCAGTGGCCAAATCAAGGTCCATATAACCCACCATGTCGGCTTTGCTTTGGGTCCACGACGTTTTGAGGGCCAACCCGACGCCTTTTTCGGGCACCCGCACGAGTTGCACCTCCGGCAGGTCGTCGCCCAGGGCCAGCGCAATGTGGGCCGTATTGTCGGTGCTGCCGTTGTCGGCTATCACAATGCGCCACTGACCAGGGGTAGGGTAGTGCTGCATTAAAAAATGATGGAGGATGCGCACCTGTTTGTCGAGGGTTTCTTCCTCGTTCAAAACCGGTATGGTTACGTCAAAAGTCATTGGGCGAAGGAGCTAAGGTGCAAACATACGGTAAGCGCAACATCCGGGCGATTCATTTTGTCGGCTGCGTTTCCGTATTTTGTCCGAAATTTGACCCTGCTCGACGAGCATTTGCACAAAAAGGCGAGCAAGTATGCACATTTGCCGCTGTCTTGCAAGACAAAACCCGCATGAGCGATTACTGGAAAAAATTCAAGTCTGTTTTTGTCCTCGAAGACGAACCGAAAACCAAGCCGCAGCAAGCCCCTGTGCCCAAGCCTGCCCCGGAGCCGTCGAGGCCTGCCCCCGTTGCACCCGCCCCTGTAAACGGCACGGTGAATGATCGGTTTGTGGAAATCTTGATGAATGCCCTTCAAAAGAGCAATCAGGAAGGATTTGACTACATGGAGTACCGCCAATCGCTCCACAACCTGAAAGACATGGCGATGGATGAGGCGACTCGCTTCAAATCGGCCTTCGCCATGGCCCAAACCCTGGGTGTTACACAGGTCAAGTTGATGGATTCCGGCCGTTTTTACCTTGGCGTGTTGGAGCAGGAACAGGAAAAATTCAACAATGCCCATGCCCAGCAACGCAGCAAACTGGTGGGCGAACGCGAGAAAGAACTGGAAGACCTGGAAGCCGGCATACGGCAGCGTACGGCACAAATTGAACAATTGCAGCGTGAAATGGTGGAAGCCCAAAACCGCATGCAACAAATAGGTTCGGAAATAGCGACCAACACCCAAAAAATTGAAAACACCCGTTCTGATTTTGAGGCGACTTTTACAGCCGTCTATGCACAAATTC
>JBMOHO010000431.1:0-2479 GCA_049317805.1 Saprospiraceae bacterium | reverse complement strand
CAAGATACGCCGATGGCCACTTTTTTACCCTTTCAACTTTTTGAACAAGCTCTAATATGAAAACAAATCCATTTTTTTTCGCCCTTGCCCTCCTCTTTCAATTGTTGTGGACAACAGCTGCGTACGCCGATACAGCAGCATCCACCACAAAGTACCAGTGTGCTCAACAGACCGGCCATTGGCAAAGCATCCGTTCGGGTAAGTCTTGGTCCCTTCCGCAAATCCTACATACCGTTAAAACCTTAACAAAACAGGCTAAACACGACAAAGCTATGGGCCGTGGAGGCGATCACGAAGTGCATTACCTGGCAACCCTCGGATTTGTAATGAGTATGTTAGGTTTGACTTTTTTGTTTATTGGATCCATCGCCATCAATGCCGTCGTTATAAGCTTCATCTGCAGCATCTTCGCCATCATTTTTTGCGCCATTGCCATGAACCGCATCAAACACGGACAAGGAAAATACCGTGGTTTTGGTTTAGCCTTGGCTGGTCTGATCATTGGCATTCTGCTCCCGTTTTTAGTATTGTCGGTGGCGTTTTTATATTTTTTCGTTGGGTAGTTGAAAGGACGTTTGCACTTTTGAACAACAATACAGTTCATGTATTACATCGCCTTGATTGCAATCCGGACGTTAATTTTCGCTTTCGAGGCTTTCAGGATATCTCTTTCCACGTCGATGCCGGGTGTCACCTCACGCAGTTCAAGCCCACCTTCGGTAAGGACAAACACGCCTACGTGGGTCACATAATACACTTTTTTCCCTTTGCGCAGGGCTTCCCGGGCGCAGAAGGTGATGTGCGATACCTTGTCGACAAACTTGCAGGGGCCGGGTTTGACGATGCGGAGGCGACCTTTTTCCAACTCAAATTGTGCCCTGGCCATCCAGCTGCCAACAAAGATAATCGTCCGGGCACCACTGGCGATGTCCGGAAACCCGCCGGGCCCCACCAGATCGGTCATGCGCGGCCCGCGGTGTGAAGCATTTACGTTACCCGCGCCATCTACCTCCAGAAAGCCCAGAATGGCGGTGTCCAACTCCGTCTGGTAGCGTGTGAACATGACGGAGGACGGTTCCAGGTGTTGCGGGCAGATGGCAGCGCTGAAAAAGATGCCCGGCGCTGGCAGTCCACCGTATGCTCCGGCCTCGGTGGTGAACAGCACGCGCTCGCTTTGGCCGTTTTCGACCAGCCGGCGCGCTACCTCCTCGGGGTAGCCCACACCGATGTTGACCATAGCACCGGTGTGGGTGGCATCTTCGAATACGGAGGCCCCGAGTTGGGCCAGCGCGTCCTCTACCGGGCCGCGTACCGGGGTAATTTTGAGTATGTTGTTGATGAATCGAAGTTTCTCTACGGCCTTTTTGGGGTCTTCAGTCGTATCTGGCGTGAACATGGGCCAGAACCGGCGTTGCGGTATACTGGCGGTCTGTTCATTGTACGGGTGCACGACGATATAATCCACTGCATCCGCAGGCATACTGATTTCTGCTTCAACTCTGGGTACGATGGCGCTGACCGTGACCATCACTTTGCCGCCGTTGGCGCGGGCGGCGCGGGCCGACTGGATGTTTTCCGTCCAGGTGGCGGCATTCCGGAAATACACATTCCCCTCGGCGTCTGCGTACGGTGCGTTGATGAAGGTAAAATCAATTGCCGGCAGGGTGTAGCGCAGCGCATCGCCGTCGGCTTCGATGAACTGCGCTTTGGCATCCGGCACCAAGGCGGACCCGCCGCCCACCCGGGGGTCGAGGAAGGTACCGAGGCCCACCTCGCTGCGCAGGTGGGCATGTCCGGCAGCACGCGCTTCCAGCAGCAGGGACATGACGCCCTGGGGCAAGGTGTGAATATCCAGCAGGCCGGCCTCGGCCAGCCGGAGCTGGGCTTTGCAGGTCTCTATGTGTCCGGCTATGTAGCGGGTCATCAGCCCGGGTAAGCCGATCTCCTCAAGGGTTCCAGGCACCTTGCCGCGACCGCCCTGGGCACCTACGTTGATCCAGGTAAGGCCTTTGGGGTGCCCCGTTTGTACAAAAGCATCGCGGATGGCCCAGAAAAAGACCGAGCAGCGGGCATTGCCAGCCAGTCCGTTGGAAAAACAAACAGCGCCGTCGGGGATGAGGCGTGCGGCTTCCCGGGCGGTGATGAACCCGGGTGGGAGATCGCCTTCGGGCCGGTAGTCGAGCTTTTTTTTGGTCCAGGAGAGGCGCCAGCGGATGACGTGGGCGAGGAGCGACAGTTTTTCAGACAGCGTCATTTTGGAGGGTTTAATTACATGGAAATGCTGCCCTCGCGGAAGGCCGTGGAGCCGATGAGGGCGTTGATCAGGTATGGTTTGCCGTCGTCCATGCTGCGGATTGCATTTCGGACGGCCTGTTGAAATGCTTCCAGGGTGTCCACCCGTTCACCAGCGGCGCCATATCCCTGGGCTACGGTGTGGTAGTCGGTAGGGGGCAGGCGCACGGCGGTATCGGCGCCAAGC
>JBMOHO010000430.1:0-2453 GCA_049317805.1 Saprospiraceae bacterium | reverse complement strand
CGCTCCTCCAGCACAGAAAACGTGTTTTTTCTTGGCGTCACGCAGGACTGCAACGACTTGTTTGGACTGGAGTACAGCGGTGGCCGCTCTTTTTCGGCCATGGAGTACCAGAGTGGCGCAGATGTGGTGGTGCTGGGTGCCAAAATAGCGAAAGGCCTGTTCGGCGAGGGTGTTGACCCGGTGGACAAAACGGTGAATGTTGGAGGCCGCAAATTGCGGGTCATCGGCGTGCTCCAGGAGTCGGGCAAAGACCTGCTCAAGCCGTTTAATTTCGACAATGGTGCATTGGTGAGCTACAACCTGGCTCGCCGGGGCTTCAGCATCCGCCGCAATGGGCAGTTTGAGCGCACCAGCATCCTGGTAAAAGCTCGGCCGGACGTGGCCCTGGAAGATACGAAAGACGAAATCACGGGCGTCATGCGTGCCGAGCGCCAGCTGAAACCCCGCGAAGAGAACAATTTCTCGCTCAACACGCTAAGCGTGCTCAGTGGTTTATTCGACAGCGTGTTCAGCACCATCAACATAGCCGGTTTCATCATTGGCCTTTTCGCGCTGCTGGTGGGCATGTTTTCGGTGGCCAACATCATGTTTGTATCCGTCAAGGAACGCACCAACCTCATCGGCATCAAAATGGCCCTGGGTGCCAAGCGTTGGTTCATCCTGCTGGAAATCCTGATCGAAGCCATTGTGCTGTGCGTCGTCGGCGGCGCGTTGGGCCTGCTGTTCATCTGGGGCGGCGCCTACGCCATCACCAAAGCCATCGATTTTGAAATCTTTTTGTCGTGGAACAACATGCTCGTGGGGGTACTGACGTCCATCGGGGTGGGCATCGTGGCCGGACTGATCCCCGCATTACAGGCCAGCCGCATGGATCCGGTGGAGGCGATTCGAAGCAAGTAATTCACTGGTCGAACCCATTACGCCTTATGAAAATGCTGATCCCGGTTTCTTTTTTTCTGGCAACGTGGTTCATTTTTCAGGAAGGGAACCGGTACCAATCTTCCGCCATCAAAGTTGCCTTGGGCGAAAACCATTGTTATGTATCGTTGAAAACCACCGAAAAAGCGGTGGCTACCCTGGTGGCGTTGCATCCCAACGAAAGAACGTGCACCAAAGTGTTTGATGCACTCCCGCAATATGTGCATCTCAATCTCCTTTCCATAGAACAGGAGCAGAAACGCCTTTTGTCGTACCGGAGTGCAAAAACAACCCTGTTGTTTGACCCAAACCGGATATTTACCGACACCGGCATTAAAGAAACGCTCCAATTTCACAACCTCGGAAACCCATTGGTTTACAAGCAGGAAATCAAGCGGTTCGCCGACACCCTCCTTGCCTGCATATACGCCAATCAAAAATCGCGGCAAATCATTGCCATCCACAACAACAGCAACGATAACTTTTCCATCCTTTCCTACCAGAACAGCCCGGAAACCAAAGACCTTTTTATTCACGCCGGGGAGGATGTTGACAACTTTGTTATCGTAACCGACGAGCAGGATTTCGCGTTTTATAAACGGCATAACCTCAACACGGTACTCCTTGCCGATACCCTCTACACAGACGATGGCTCGCTGTCCGTTTATTGTCTGCAAAACGGCATCCCCTACATCAACATCGAAGTACAAGACGGTGATGAACAAAAACAGATTGAACTTTTGTGCCTGACCTATGATCTGTTGGTCCGGCGAACGGCGTCTCAACCAGCGCCGAAACTGCCGCATGCATCGCCAGAGTAAAAACTACATGGCCAAAATGACGGTAAATAACGGCGGATTGTAACTCGAAAAGGTTAACGCGCAGCCTTACATCCGCAAATCCTCCACCCGCACACCGGGGTACTGCTTGGTATCCAAGGTAAAGTGCCCGGCCGCAAAGGCCTTGTTGGGCGTAAGGGCCGATATGGCAAAGGTGTACCGTGAGCCGTCTTTGGCAAACGCCTTGATGGATTCCAGGGTGCCGGCCTTCTCATCAATGGTCAGCCGCAATTTGGAATATTCGGAGCGTTTGTCCACCGGTTTGAATTCCACCTGCGCCATGGACTTGCCGTTGACCGTGTTGCGCTCGGTGATGGCGTACAGGTAGTCGCCTTTTTCATACCGGCTGAGCAACTGCTGGGGCGTCAGGAAAGCCGATTGACTGTTTTTGTCGGCGTTGTCAATCTGAATTTCCTTGTTTTTTTTGAGGTATACCCAGGTCGTCTTGGCGTCGCTTACAATGAGCTGATCCGTCATGTCCAACCGAAATTTGTCGCCTTCCTGGGAAACAGTGCCTTTTTGGACTTCTTTGTTCGCACCCGGCACCTCTATGGTCAGGGCAAATGCAGCGTCTAAACTGGTATACGACGCGTATTTTTTGCGGACACGATCCAGCAGCTTCTTGGCTTCCGGGTCAGATTTTTCGGCAGGTGCGCCCGATTGAGCGTGGGCAGTGAACACAGCGGACAACAAAAC
>JBMOHO010000429.1:0-2515 GCA_049317805.1 Saprospiraceae bacterium | reverse complement strand
AACTCCCCCTGGGGCTACAGGATTTCCGAAGCATCATCGAAGGCAATTACAAGTACATCGACAAAACCCGGTACTTGTACCAGATGGCATCCGGTGGCAAGTACTATTTCCTCTCCCGTCCGCGCCGTTTCGGTAAATCCATCAGCATCGCCACGCTGCACGAGCTGTACAGCGGCAGCCGGGAGTTGTTTGAGGGTTTGTGGATACAAGACCAGTGGGACTGGAGCCGGAAAAACCCGGTGTTGCGCCTGACCTTCACCAGCATCTCCTATCAAAGCCTCGGCTTGCGTGAAGCCATAGAGCAGGAATTCAGGCAAATAGCTTCCAAACAGAACATATCATTAGAAACGCAAGGCATTGGCGCCCAGTTTCGCGAACTCATCTACCGGATGGCTGCCAACGGCAAGGTGGTGGTGCTGATAGATGAATACGACGCCCCCATCATCCACTTCCTGGGCACGGACCTGGAAAAGGCCAAAGTAAACCGCGAGGTGCTCACAGAAATGTACACGGTGCTAAAAGATTCCGATCCGATGCTGGAATTTGTTTTCCTCACCGGCGTGAGCAAGTTCAGCAAAACAGGCATCTTTTCCGGCCTGAACAACCTCACCGACCTGACCATGCACCCCGAATACGCCACCATGCTGGGCTACACGCAGCAGGAATTGGAGCACAATTTCAGCGAGGAGATCGAAGCTACGGCCCAACACATGGGCCTGACGCGCAGCGCCCTGCTGGAGAATATGCGCGTCTGGTACAATGGATATCGGTTTCACCATCAGAGTGAAACGGTATACAATCCGGTGTCCGTTAACATGTTTTTCGACCGCAAGGAATTTGAAAACTTCTGGTTTGCCACCGGCACACCCACATTTTTGATCAACTTACTCAAAAAAGAGGGCATTTACGAACTCCGCTTTCCGCCTGTGAACCCCAGCGGCTTTGAGACTTTTGAATTGGATCGACTGAAAATAGAGGCCATTTTGTTCCAGACGGGTTACCTGACCATCCAGTACCGCGACGCAGACGGGCTGATTCAGCTTGACTACCCCAACAAGGAGGTGCGCGACTCGATGCTGGAAAACCTGATTGAGGGTTTCACCGGGGTGCACGTGGAACGTTCCACAGCATTGGTCATTCGCCTGCGCAACGCCTTCATCGCCAATGACCTGGAACAGGTGATGCGCATCCTGCAAGCTGTTTTTGCCGACATCCCCTATTCCCTGTACGATAAACACCCCGAAAAGTTTTTCCACGCCGCCATCCACCTGCTGTTCACCTACATGGGCATCCGCATCCACAGCGAAGTGTGCACCTCCGACGGGCGGGTGGACAGCATGGTGGAAACGCCCACACACGTGTACATCCTGGAGTACAAACTCGACAAAAGCCCGGAAGAGGCGCTGGAACAGATCAAGCGCAAAAAATACTACCGCAGCGCCTGGGAACTGGGTAAGCCGGTGGTGGGCGTCGGGGTGAATTTTTCGAGCGAGACGAAGAATATTGAGGGTTGGGTGGCGGAGGAGATGGGGAATGCGGAATAGCGGAATGCGGAATTTGTACATTCCCTCTGTTTTTTTGCTAAATTATTGTGCATGATGCATAAAATCCGAAAGGATGAGAAAATTCCGCATTCCGCATTCCGTATTCGCAAGAATCCACTGAAAACAACAAAAGACAAATTTATACAAAACTGCATTTTCTATTTTTATATCATGTCAAGTTAGACGAGTGAGGTTTGGTAAGCCTTGTATTTTGCTTGGTATTGCTTTAATTTTGTGCTGGCTATAGTGCCCCTTACCCAACACTATTAGAAAACAAGTTTTGGGATTTAATCCGACCAACTGCCGCGTTGTACGTGGCCCATTTTAGCCTCCAAACATCCCCCCATTGATTATGAAACCGATCATTTACCAACTGAATGACAAAAATGTCATCATCCCCCCAGAGTACGTTCATTTAGTGACCATGAAGTATCGAAAGGACTTTTACCAGGAATTCGATATTGAGCCCTGGGCCTTTCGACGCCGCATGGCTGAAGAAGGCGTTAAGCTCTCTAAAAGGGGTCTTTTACCCATTAAAGAAGTGCTTAGTGTTTATGTAGCCATGGGATGGCCGCCTAAAATGCACAAAGACAACCCCAAAGAATAAATACTTTCACACTAAGCAAATGTTGCATTCCGCGCCAGGAGCGATCCGATGGCTCCAAGCCATCGGATCGCTCCGTTCAACAACACCAACCTTCACAACCAACTCCCTCCACGCTATGAAATCCTTTCCCTTACTCCTCCTCACCCTCACCCTGATGGGCCTCGGCCGTGTACAGGCGCAGATTGTATACGGCACTTACGGTCAGAATAACACCACCTATTTAACTGCCATTGACCTGAGTACCTGCACCGCCTGTGTGGTGTTTGAATGGCCAACTACCGCTAACCAGGACGTGAGCATCCTGCCCGATGGCCGGGTGGTGCTGCTCAGCAGCGCCGCGCCGGAAATATTCGTGTACACCCTG
>JBMOHO010000428.1:0-2540 GCA_049317805.1 Saprospiraceae bacterium | reverse complement strand
GAGGATCAGGGAGAGGAGAGCAAGTACACGCATGCGATTTTGGATTTTGGATTTCGGATTTTGGATTTGCGAGTGGTTGTTAATGCCGGACGAATGTAGGGGTTGTTTGGGAGAGTGGAAGAAGAAAATAAAATGATGTCGTTTGGGTACTGAATTGAGGAATTATCATGTCATATTTGGCAAATATATGATAAGTACATACTTTTACCCAAATTCCTGTATCTTTATTAGCCAACAACCCTATGAAAACAACCAAAGGCATTCACTTGGTACTCAGCGCGGGTGGTGCCAAGGTGATCAGCTACATTGGCGTACTGAAAGCGCTGGAAGAGTCGCATATTCCTGTACTCAGCTTGTCCTGTAGTTCGGCTGGCACCATGATTGGCGCGCTGTATGCGGCGGGCGTTCCGTTATCGACATTAGAGGAATTTGTATTGAATACCAACCTGAAGCGCCTGAGTGGCAAGCGAAATTTTCCTTATTTGCTCAGCTGGATGAGTTGGCTGAAGTATCCATACGCCGCATTCAACGGTGATGCCATGGTGGAAACCTTTGACCGGATCTTAGAAGGCCCCAAAACCTTGGGGGACATGAAAATCCATTTTTCCGCGCTGGCCATTGACCTGTATCGTTCTGCTTTTGTAGTGTACTCCAACATTACCCACAAAGACCAGTCGGTAAGCGAAACCATCCGAATTGCCACCACGATCCCCGGTTTGTGGGCACCGTATGATCCGGATGACGAAGCGAGGGTGATCATTGACGGCGGTGTGGCGTCTTTATCGCCCGTATGGTTGGCCCCCGACTTTGGTGAGGGGGAGCCCGTTCTGGTACTGCAAACGGATTCCAGCAATGAGCGGGGTTTCAAATCCAATATTATGCGTTTTGTACTGGAAATGATTGACTCTACCTCACGCAGTTGGGACCGTTATCAAATTGAATCGAACCCCCGTGTGCAGGAGCTCAACATCAATTGTATGGGCATAAAAGCGATGTCATTTCATTTGTCCAAAACGCAAAAACTGGCCCTCATCGACGAGGGCAGGGATACGCTATTGGATGCGTTGCCTGATTTGAAGGTCTTGTGGGACAATGCCCGATGTATCCCGGCTGTAACAGTGAATCAGGCGTGGAGCAGCAACCCGGCTGTAACGGCAGAGGCGACAGCCCGGCTCATGCAGCGCCAGTTTCTCATTCCTAAAACCGGTAATCGACATTTGTTGTACATCAGCTACGCGTCTGAAGATGAGGCCCAGTTTAAAATGGTCATGAAGCACATCGAACCCCTGTCCAATCGAATCAACGTTCAGGTTTGGTCAGACCTGAACATCAAGCCCTCTGATGACATTACCGAGGAGCTGAAAAATGCGCTCGAACAAACGCGCCTGGCGTTGCTGCTCACGTCAGCCAATTATTTCAATGATCCATCGGTGATGAAACAAGAACTGCCCTATTTTCAACAAGCGGTTAACGACAACACCGGCGGAATCGGGGTGCTGTGGCTGCCACTCAGCTCCTGCGACGTTAGTTTAGTCGAGCAAACGGAATTTGTGTGCGCCATTCAGCCTGCAACGCCGCTCGATATGCTTCCCCCGGGGGATCAACAATTGATGCTCACGCGCCTGTCGCAACGGTTGTATACCTTTTTGGAAGGCAGTTGAATCCAGAATAGTTTATCCCCGCGAATTCCTCCCTCAAAACTGAAAATAAATAAACGAGCTCCCGCTGTCTTGCGCCCACACCAACAGCAGGATCATAGCGGCCCACACCAAACCCAAAGTGCCAGGCCTTGTTAAATGTGCCTGAACGGAAAAACACCCACGCGATGTTCACCAACATGTACGTGAACAGGGCGTACGCCACTCCCAGCCAACTGCTGCCCGTATCTGCCACCGCACCGCCTCGGCGTTCGCGGAAAAAACGCTCCACCCACAAGTACAAGCCATGCAGGCCCCCCCACACCACAAACGTCCAGTTGGCGCCGTGCCACAGCCCGCCCAACAACATGGTGACCATCAGCGCAAAGTAGGTGCGCACAGGCCCGTAGCGGTTGCCGCCCAGTGGAATGTACAGGTAATCGCGCAGCCAGGCCGACAGGGTGATGTGCCAGCGCCGCCAGAAATCGGAAAACCCGATGGCCGCATAAGGAGCGTTGAAATTTTGAGGCAAAATAAAGCCCAGACACAGAGCCGCCCCCACCGCGCAGGTAGAATACCCCGCAAAATCAAAAAATATCTGTCCGGAAAACGCAAAAACCCCTGCCCAGGCGTCCAACGAAGCCACCATGCCGGGCGCGCCAAACACCTTGTCGGCCGCATCCGCCAACATGCCGTCGGCTAAAATAACCTTCATGAACAACCCTACGGTGAGCAGCAGCAAGCCGTCGAACAACTGACGCCAGGAGGCCGTGCGGGGCGATTCGAACTGCGGAACCAGTTGGGGCGGACGCACAATCGGGCCAGCCACCAAATGCGGAAAAAAAGTGACAAACAGCGAAAAATCGAGCAACGACGCCACCGGTTTGCTCTTTTTGTGGTACA
>JBMOHO010000427.1:0-2544 GCA_049317805.1 Saprospiraceae bacterium | reverse complement strand
GTCGCCGTCGTTTGGTCGGCGACTGAAGTCGCCGATACGTGCCCCAAATAATACCCCAGCACAAAATACCCGGCCTGGTTGGTGAAAAGCTCAAAATACACCCCTATTTCCACGTTGAAAAACCAAACCAGCACTTTGTACACCCAGGTACCCACCAGGCACACCGAAAAAAAATAGGCATAGTCTTTTTCCCCGGCGGTGCGCACCCAGGGCACCAGCACCGGATACGTCACGTACAAACCCACGATCAGGTACACGAACCATAAATGATAATGCACCGGTCCACTAATGAGCCCCCGTACAGCATCTGCCCAGGTAGCCGGGGTGCCATTGGCTGCGTGGTTGTAAAAGCTGTACACCAACATCCAAAACAACGAGGGTATGACCACGCGCGCAAATCGCCGTTTCAGGAAATAGGCCAACGTGTAGTCTTTACTGAGCAACAAATAACCGCTGAGCATGACAAACAGCGGCACGGCTGGTCGGCCGAGTGAATCCCAGAGGTTGCCGGCCCACCACACGCTGCTGTTGAAGGCTGTATTTTCCTGGGGTACTGGCGCCGACACGTGTATGACCACCACCAGGAAGGTGGCCCAGTTGCGGAGTCGGTCGGCCCAGGCCATGTGTAAGTTGTCTGGCACAGTGTAAAAAACGTGTTTTAATAACAAATATGGAGGCCATCATAGGCCAAAAATACGCCTGTTGGCAAGGAAGGCTCCACTTCGGCGGCCAATCCCATGTGGTGGCTGATGTGGGTAAGCCATGCTTTTTCTGGCTGGAGCCGCTCGATAAAGGTCAGCGCTTCGGTCAAATTCATGTGCGCTGCATGGCCCTTGTGGTGCAGGGCGCTTACCACGAGGTACCGGACGCCGGACAACTTGGGCCATTCTTCCTCGGGTACATATTTCACATCGGTCAGGTAAGCCATGTCGCCAAAGCGAAAACCAACGATGGGCAGCAGACCATGCATGATCCCGACGGGTTGTACGGTCAGAAAATCAAAATGCATCGGCACATCTTTGTCGATGGGCATAAGTTGGATGCGGGGCAATCCGGGTATGGGATCGCCAAATACGTATTCAAAGCGTTTGCGCACTTCAGCGGCCACACGGGGCAGTGCAAATACAGCCATGGGATGACCAGAACGGTAATTGAACGGCCGAATGTCGTCCAGACCAATGACATGGTCGTTGTGTTCGTGGGTGAGCAGAATGGCGTCGAGGTGTTGAATGTGTTCGCGGAGCATTTGCTGGCGGAAGTCCGGCCCGACGTCAATCAGGATGTTCAAATGCGCATCACTGTACAACGCCGCGCTGCGGAGGCGCTGGTCGCGGGGGTCTGTGGAGCTGCACACGACACAGGAACAGCCAATAACCGGAACGCCTTGAGAGGTGCCGGTACCGAGCAGGGTCAGTTTTCGTCGGCCTGTTCCTTTTTCCACTTGTCGATGAGTTCGCGGGATTTGGGCGAAAGTTGATCCAGGCTGAATTCCATACCGGACAGGATGTCCAGCAAACAATTGATGCGCGCCTCGGTGTCGAAAAACCGGTTGATGACGGCCACCCGACGGTGCTCCAGGATGCAGTAGCCGCTCTGAAAGCTGCCCTTTTCATAGCGGACGGCGTAATCCAGTTCACGGAACAACTCTTCTAATTTTTTTAATGTTGTAGTCGAATAGCGCATGGGTGCTTTATCTTGGCCCGAACGCTGCAAATATACCGCATTAAATGAAAAGCCGATGCCCATTTGACGCGATCATCCAGCCCTTTCACCCTTGACAGCGCAACTGCTGCTCATTTGTTCGTTTTTATTCCAAACATCAATTCTATATTTGAAAAAAATCCATGCCATGAAGCGATGCAGTCCCATCCCCTTGATCTTTGGCTTGATGCTGAGCCTTTCGTTTGCTTTGTCCGCACAACAGCGTTTTACCGGTGCCATCATAGCGGGCGTCACGGCCTCTCAAATTGACGGCGACCTGTCTGCCGGATACAACAAACTTGGCCTTATGGCAGGAGGCCGCGCTGGCATCCTGCTGGGCGAACGCACCGAAACCAGCATTGAACTCCTCTACGTGCAGCGGGGCGCCCAAAATGAACTGGTGCAGAACAA
Source organism: Saprospiraceae bacterium (assembly GCA_049317805.1). Taxonomy (GTDB): domain Bacteria; phylum Bacteroidota; class Bacteroidia; order Chitinophagales; family Saprospiraceae; genus M3007. The sequence continues at coordinate 432 of JBMOHO010000427.1, read as the reverse complement.
CCCCTTTAATTTCTCCCTCACCCTGCACTACATTGAGGTGCCTTTCCAGTTTCATTATAAAGACTGGCTGGCCCAAGACGCCAACAACAACGAATTCTACCGGGTCTCATTCAACGCCGGTGTCTCTTACGCACGCCTGATGAACACCACCGTGCGCGACGACCTGAACGCCATCGAGGTCATTGCACCCGATTATTTGAAGGAAAATGACTTCAGCTTCATGCTCGGCGCGTCTTTTTTTGCCAACAGCCACCTCGGCTTCAACTTTCGATGGGTGCGCTCGTTTATCCCAATTTATGAGCCAGCTGATTGGAACCCGGCACCGGCAGTTGAAGCCTGGTGGCCGCATAGCTTGTATTTTTCCACTATGTACGTTTTTTAGTCTGTTTAGTCGTTAGTCTGTTAGTCGTTAGTCTGTTAGTCGGCCCTGCT
>JBMOHO010000426.1:0-2557 GCA_049317805.1 Saprospiraceae bacterium | reverse complement strand
ACATCGGGTTTCTTAGAGTATGACCAAACCTTAATAAGATATGTGCCTTGAATTCCAGTTTGCACAACTTCAATTTCGTATCTCCATGCTTCCGTGTCTTTATCTGCTTTCTTTTTTGCCTGAGCGTTTGCGCCAATAGTAAAGCCTAAGAAGGTATCGATGATTTTATGCTTCATATGAATGAGTTGGAGCAAGAAATTGCTCAGATTACGTTTGCAAAGATGTGGGTTTATTTTGTTTTTGATGCGATTTTCAAGTTGTTTATTCCCCACAGCATAAACAGGATTTCTACAACCGTACCCACTAAAAATGCAACAGAGGGAAGCCCATCAATGGTTATACTTACAAGTCGACCAAATGCCAAGCCGCCCATAAAAATTACGCTGCTTAGGGTTGCATTGCGCCAATGTTCAAATTTAAAAATGCCAATGATCCAGTATGTTGCAAAGCCTACATACAGTCCCATTATTGCCCTGAAAACATGATTCAAGTCGACACTTTCAACCTTAAAGGTGAACAATAAGGGTAAAACCTTGCCTGGGTAAATGCCATAGGTCAGCCCAACGAATCCAATGGCGATGGAAGTTATTCCCAGATGTAGATTTCTATGTCTTATGATTTGGTTTGGCATTTTAATGCTATGTCTTTCTCAATAGCTGCAATACTTTGAGAAATGAATTACTTACCTACACCCCAAAACACACCCCCATCAATTCCCGATACACCTCATTCCCGCTCAGCAGCTCCCCATTCCCCAAAATAATCAACTGCTCCCTTGCCCTCGTCAGCGCCACGTTCAACTTCCGATCCACCCCTTCCTCCGACAAGGAAATCAGCGAACGAAATTGATTCACCGTATTCGTACTCAGTGAGATGATGATGATGTCCCGTGCGCCGCCCTGGTAACGCTCCACGGTATCTATGGTAATACGGTCCAGGTCGATGTTTTTTTGCGAGAGTGCCTGGCGAATTTGGGCGATTTGTGCCCGGTAAGGCGTGATGATGCCCAGGCTGCGCGCCGTGAAGTTACGCCCTTGTTGTTGGTACAAAGCCTGGATTTTTTCCACTAATTCCCCCACCAATTCCGCTTCGTAGCGGTTGGTTTTGTGTACCGCGCCCACGTTGTCGAGGGGGGTGGAGCAGAAAATCATCCGTTGTTGGCGCAGGGCCTGTTCCAGTGCGGGGGCCTCCAGTTCCAGGGGATGTTCCAGTATCTTGACCTGCACCTCGTGCCCGGGCGTATCCGGGGGCAAAATGCGCAGACGTTCCTCGTAAAAATAGCGGCTCGGGAAGGCCATGATGTCCTGGTGCATGCGGCCCTGGTGGCTCAGTTGGGCGTAGGCGTGGTGCCAACCTTGCGTTTGGGAGCGTTTGAATAGGCGCTCGAAGAAGGAGTTGCGCAGGTCGTACAGGCCGATGTCGTACAGGCGGGTATCGTACACTTTGGACAATTCGGTATCCTGCGCCACTACGGCGGGCAACTGTTTGTGGTCGCCGATCAGCAAGAAGTGTTTGAACCTCGGCAACAAGCCCACCAACATCGGCTCCAAAATTTGCGAAGCCTCATCAATCACCACCCGGTGGAAACTTTTGAGGGCAAACAATTCGGGTTTGCCGATGATGGAAGCCACTGTGGCCACCATGATGCGGTGTCCTTCCACCAATTCCTTCAGGTCTTTGCGCGTGTTGATGCGTTGCGACAGGACACTCAAGAGTCGATCCTGGTAGGCGGGCGCAGTCGAGTAGCGGGAGCCAATGCGGATGTACTGGCTGCGCATGCTGGGCGCGGCCCGATTGGTATAGGCCAGCAGCAGGAGGTTGTCCTGAGTATGATCCGCCCAATGCCCCACCAGGTGTTTGAGCATCACACTGGTTTTGCCCGTTCCGGGAGGCCCCCAGAGCAGGAAGTAGTCTTGCGAAGCCAGGATGGATTGGAAAATCTCCTGTTGCTCCAGCGTCATTTCGGTGGGAGCAGGGCTGGCGGGAAGCTCCAGGGGGGCAGCGGGCGCAGCGATGCCCAACAGGAGTTGGCGTTTAAAAATGCTGCTGCTGCCCCACTCAAACAAGCCCCGGTACTGAGCGGTGAAACTGTTGTCGAGCAGGTCGTGTTCTAGGTTCCACCAGGCGTATTCCTTAAAAATCTGGTCGTTGAACTGGCGGGAACGCAGGCTGACCGTCACCGTTTGGGCCGTCAATTCAATGATGCTGCACTTGAAGAGCTGGTTGCGCAGGGGCGATTGCTCCTCGTTGACAAAGGGGTACAACACGGCAATGTCGCCAGCCCGGAAATTGGCCAGCGGATTGGTATGTTCGCTGCGGGCAAACCGAATGATCGCTTCATTGGCCCTCGCCTGATTGTCAGTGATTTGCAGGTGGCTCAGGATTTCAAAATGCTCCTGCTTTTCGTGGAAGGGATTCAGCCAGAGGGCAGCCTGGCCATTGATGCTTTCGATGCCGTCCAGCCCGGTTTTGGCCAGTTTGTGCTCGCGGGCAATGAAACCAGTGAAGGAGGTGAAATAGGCCCTTTCCAACTCACTCAAAGTGCTGTACACCCGCT
>JBMOHO010000425.1:0-2560 GCA_049317805.1 Saprospiraceae bacterium | reverse complement strand
CGGTCGCCAATACCGCCGGTGGTCAAAAAGAACGCGATGCGACGGCCCCTGCTGGCCCCCCTCCGGTACGCAAAAACCTGAATGAGACCGTGTTCTTTTTTCCCAACCTGAAAACGGATGCCGAAGGCAACGTGGTGGTGGAGTTTACCATGAACGAAGCACTTACGCGTTGGAAATTTCTCGCATTTGCGCATACCAAAGCGTTGCAACAGGCACTGAGCAGCAAGGAAATCGTTACCCAAAAGGAGCTGATGATCCTCGCCAATCCGCCGCGTTTTCTGCGCCAGGGCGATCGGCTGTCGTTTTCGGCCAAGGTGAGCAACCTGTCGCCACAAGGCATGGGTGGCACGGCCAAATTAGAGCTTTTGGACGCGCTGAGTCTTGCACCCATTGATGCAGCTTTTGGCCTGAAAACGCCTCAAGTATCGTTTACAGCGCTGGCCGGTCAAAGTGCGCCGCTGAGCTGGTCGATCCAAATTCCGGAAGATTTCAGCGGCGCCGTCACCTGGCGCGTGACCGCTCAATCCGGCGCGTTCACCGACGGCGAGGAGAGTGTGTTGCCAGTCGTATCCAACCGTCAACTCGTGACCGAGACCCTGCCCATAGCATTACGTGGTGGGCAATCGGGCACGTTTACCTTTGAATCCCTCAAAAACAGCAACTCCGGCACGCTGCGCCACCACCGGTACAGCATCGAGTTTTCGAGCAATCCGGTGTGGTATGCCGTGCAATCGCTTCCTTACCTGATGGAGTATCCGTATGAATGCAGCGAACAGATTTTCACCCGTTTTTACGCCAACACACTGGCCTCCAGCGTCACAAGCCGCATGCCCAACCTGCGCCGGATGTACGACCGTTGGAAAATGGAACCCGGACAGCCCAACCTGCAAAGCAACCTGAGCAAAAACCAGGAGCTGAAAACAGCCCTGCTGGAAGAGACCCCCTGGGTGCTCGACGCGCAAAGCGAAGGGCAACAAAAACAAAACATCGCGCTGCTGTTTGACCTCAACCGCATGGCCGACGAGCAGGCAACCGCCGTGCGCACCCTGCAAGAGCGCCAAACGCCGGAAGGTGGCTGGAGCTGGTTTCCTGGTGGCCAGCCCAACTGGTACATCACACAGCACATCGTAGCCGGTTTTGGCCACCTGAAACACCTCGACGCATGGAATGCGGGTCAAAACCAAAACACCCAGCCCATGCTCGACCAGGCGCTGGCCTACTGCACCCGTGAGGCAGGGCGTGAATACGCAGCCCTTGAAAAATCTGTGGCTGCGGGTAAAACCAAATGGGAAGACGACCACTTGCACGGTCTGCTCATCCACTACCTGTACGCGCGCTCCTTTTTCGAGCCACTGAGCGGAAACGATCCGGTGCACGCTTATTACATCGGTCAAGCCGCACAGTACTGGCTCCAAAAGGGGCTATACGAACAAGGCCTGCTGGCCATGGTGTTGCACCGTGCCGGACGTTCGGCTGACGCTGAACGCATCGTGCGGTCGCTGCGGGAACGCGCCTTGCAAAACCCCGAATTGGGCATGTACTGGCCTTTTAACCGGGGTTATTATTGGTATCAAATGCCGATTGAAACACAGGCACTGCTCATTGAGGTGTTCCATGAAGTGGCCGCCGACGCCCGTGCGGTGGAGGAAATGCGCATCTGGTTGCTGAAAAACAAACAAACCAATCGCTGGGAAAGCACCAAAGCCACTGCCGAAGCGGTGTACGCCCTGCTTTTGGGCACTGGTACACCCAACTCTTGGCTCGACAACACCAAACCTGTAAACGTCACCCTTGGTGGAAAAGTCCTTCAACCCAGTGCATACGAAGCTGGCACGGGCTATTTCAAGGAAACGTGGAGCGGCAGTGAGGTTAAAAACAGTTGGAGCACCATCAAAGTGGACAACCCGAACCCCAACATTGTATGGGGTGCGGCCTATTGGCAGTACTTTGAGGACATGGACAAGATCACCGACTTCCGCAACACGCCGCTCACCATCGTCAAACAACTTTACCGCGAGGAAAACTCGCCCACCGGCCCTGTGCTTAAACCCATTGCCGATGGTCAGGGCATTCACCCGGGCGAAAAGCTGAAAGTCCGCATCGAAATCAGGGTAGACCGCGCCATGGAGTTTGTTCACCTGAAGGATGGTCGCGCAGCTGGCCTTGAGCCCATCAATGTCTTGAGTGGATACCGTTATCAAGGTGGTCTCGGTTATTATGAAAGTACGCGCGACCTCGCCACGCACTTTTTCATCGACTACCTTCCGAAAGGGACGTTTGTGCTGGAGTACCCGTTGGTGGCGTCTAACAAAGGGGACTTCTCCAACGGCACAGCGAGTTTGCAGTGCATGTATGCGCCGGAGTTCAGCAGCCACTCGAAAGGGATGCGGGTTAAGGTGGAGTAGACTGTGCACACCCTACGCACACGTAGGGCTACACCCTACGATAGCATATATCGCCCCTTCAGGGCTCGTTTTTTAGCCCTGAAGGGGCGATATATATTGAACACAGGGTGTAGCCCTGTGGCATCACCGCACACAGGGTGTAGCCCTGTGGCATC